>JAYVLC010000066.1:0-5259 GCA_043759675.1 Sphingosinicellaceae bacterium | reverse complement strand
GTCGCGCTCCTGTGGTCCGCTGCTGCGACGTGGCTGATCATCAGGCTGCTGCGCCTGTTTGGACCGGTCCGGGTCGATGAGGAGGCTGAGTTCAACGGCCTCGACCTCAGCGAACATGGCGAGCGGGCGTACGATCTTGGCTGAACGCGCCGCAGGGCAAAATGGTTTGCAAGCTGGCGTTGTTCGCTTATTGCGCGCCTCTGAAACATTATTGCTCTGGAGTGACCCCAATGTCGGTGTTCGGCGCGACCGATTTCGATGCCCATGAAGGGGCGCATTTTTTCACGGATACCGCCACCGGGCTTCGTGCGATCATTGCAATCCACTCCACTCACCTCGGTCCGGCGGCGGGCGGATGCCGCTATTGGTCTTACGCCTCGGAAGATGCCGCGCTGACCGATGCGCTGCGCCTGTCGCGCGGCATGAGCTACAAGAACGCCATGGCCGGCTTGCCGATGGGCGGTGGCAAGGCGGTGATCCTGAAGGGCAGCGCTCCGAACAAGACCGAGCCGTTTCTCGAAGCGTTCGGCAGCGCAATCAACGCCCTGGGCGGGGCCTATGTGACCGCCGAAGATGTCGGCATGTCCGATCATGACATGACGGTGATCGCCCGGCGGACCCGATATGTCTCAGGCCTGCCTGTCAGCGGGGGCGAGGCTGGTGGCAACCCCGGCCCCTCGACCGCCGAAGGCGTGTTCCTCGGTATCCGCGCTGCGGTGCGCCACAAGCTCGGCCGCGACAGGCTGACGGGCGTCCATGTCGCGATCCAGGGCCTTGGTTCGGTCGGCTATGCGTTGGCAGGCAAGCTTGCTGCGGCCGGTGCAAAGCTGACCGTTGCCGATATCGATACCGCAAAGGCAGCCCGGGCAGCGGTCGCATTCGGGGGGCGACAGGTCAGCGTCTCCGACATCGCACAGGTCGCTGCTGACGTGTTCAGCCCCTGCGCGCTCGGTGCGGTGCTCGATGCAGACGCGATTGCAGCGCTCGACGTCGCAATCGTGGCGGGCGCTGCGAACAATCAGCTGGCTACCCCGGAAGACGGGGCCCGTGTCCACAGCCGCGGCATCCTCTACGCCCCGGACTATGTCATCAACGCTGGCGGCATCATCAATGTCGTCGCCGAATATCTTGGCACTGGCGACGCCGCCTGGGTGGCCGGGCGCATTGCGGAAATCGAAGGCCGGCTCGCGGGTATTTTCGCGACGTCCGATATGTCGGGAACCCCGACCGATGCGGTCGCAGATACCATGGCGCGCAAACTCATCGGGCGTCAGGGCTGACATCGCGCTGTACGCCGTGCATAATCGCCTGCTACGCTGGGAGGACCAATGTTCAAACATCTTGCGCTGCCGCTGACGATTGTTGCTGCACTCCTGATCGCCGGATGGGCCGAGATGACCCCGGCGCCCCAGCCGACAGGGGTCGCCGGGTTTTCCGCCGAACGCGCGATGGCAACTGTCAGGACCCTGTCGGCAACACCACATGTCAGCGGATCGCCTGCCAGTGCGAAGGTGCGCGACTGGCTGGTCGCCGAGCTGCGCAAGACCGGGCTTGAGGTTCAAACCCAGAGCAGCTTTGCCGTGCGCCAGTCGGTAAAATGGCCCGGGATCCTCGCAGCGCCGGTCGAGAATATCATCGCCGTGCTACCGGGTGCGAATCGCAACGCACCGGCAGTGGCGTTGATGGCGCATTATGACGCCGTGCCATATTCGTTCGGCGCGAGCGATGACGGGGCCGGAACAGCCGTCACGCTCGATACCGCGCAGGTGATGGCGCGCGGGCCAAAGCCGAAACGCGATGTGATTTTCGTGCTCACCGACGCAGAGGAGCTCGGCCTGCTCGGCGCCACGGCATTTTTCCGCGACCACCCGCTCGCAAAACACATCGGAATCGTTGTCAACGTCGAGGCGCGCGGATCGGCTGGGCGGGCGACGATGTTCCAGACCTCACCCGGCAATGCCGAGCTGATCCGGCTCTGGGCGACGACCGCGCCAAACCCGTCAGGGTCCAGCCTGACCGACGCGATCTACAAACTTTTGCCCAATGACACCGACCTGTCGGTATCGCTCGATGCCGGGGTGGCAGGGATCAATTCTGCGTTCGTCGATGGGCAGTTTGACTATCACAACCCGACAGACAGCGCGGCGAGCATCGACCAGGGATCGCTCCAGCATCTGGGCGAGTTCGGCCAGTCGATGACGCAGGCGCTGGCCTTTGCCGACGCGCTGCCCGGACTCGGTGGTGACTCCGCCTTTTTTGACGTCTTTGGCCAGACTGTTGTCCACTACCCGCTGGCGCTTGGCTGGCTGTTGATCGCCATCGGGGCGTCCCTCATCGGATTGCTCGCGGTGCGGACGCGGACGTCGCCGGTCAACATTCTGGCGGGCGCATTCGGCGCGATGACCGTGGTCGGGACAACCGGCGCGCTCATCATGCTGCTGCGGCTCAACCTTCACGGCGACGGCGCGATCGGTGACCGGGAAATGCTGGCGGAACTGACACCGCTGCTCGGGGTGTACACGCTGTTGGCGCTGGGCTGGACCTATGGCGGGGTCCGGTTGCTGACTCACTGGCGCGCGGTTGGAGGCTGGGGGCTGTGGCTCGGCACGATGGTGCTGACGTTGCTGATCGGGACTGCCATGCAAATCTATGTGCCCGGCGGCGCCTATGTGTTTGAATGGCCGTTGCTGGTTGCAGGAGCTCTTGGGCTGGTTGCTGCCCGGACCGGGATCGATTCCGCAACGACGCGCTGGTCGACGATGATCGGCGGCGGGCTGGTGTTCGCGCTGGCCGCACAGCTGGCGCATCAGGCCTATAACTCGCTCGGCTCGGAGATGCCTGCAGTGCTGGTCCTGGCGGTGCTGCACGGGATATTGCTGTTGCTGCCGCTGTTCATGGTTCCCAACAGACCCGGCGTTACCCGGAAAGCCTTCCTCACCATGATCGGCGCTGCCGCGGTTGGCAGTGCGGGGGTTTACCTGTCGGACGGCTTCTCGGCCCGCCAGCCACGCCCGGGCGACCTGTTTCACCTGACCGATGCGAGCACAGGCAAGGGCGGCTGGGCCACAACATCGGGCGCACAGGAATTGCCGCCGGGGCCGGTCGGCTCGGTCGACCTGCAACCGATGGCGCGCCGCGAGTGGCTGACCACACCAGGCGGACTGGAGACGGCGACGCCTGTTACCCTGACACTTGACCCGGCGGCGATCGACGGGCGGGAGACATTGCACGTCACAGCACCGCCCGTCATCGGCCTGCGACTGGCGATCCGCAGCAGCGCGCCGCTGGCCGAAACCACGCTCAATGGATTGTCAGTCAAAATGGCAAACGGCGACTGGACCAGCCTGCGCTATGGGTCAGCCGCGCCCGCCGCGATGGACCTGAGCTTCCGCCGCAGCCCCGGCACCACGCTGGAGGTCCGGTACATGGCCGCAACGCCGGGAATGCCCACTGGTGCCCCGAAACCGAATGGCCCGCCGACCAACTGGACATTGCTCAGTGGATCAAGCGCGGTGATGGGACGAGCGGTCTTTCCCTAATAATCCTTCGACCATTTCAGGTTGACGCTGTTGCCGCCCACGGTTGCAACCTGGCTCAGAATGGAGAGGGAGCGCGTTATGGCGATTTCGATCTGCGTCGCAGTATAGCCCTGCGCGTCAGACGCGACCTCCACATAAACACGGTCGCCAATATAGCGACCGGCGGCAACCGACGTGCCGCGGCCCGTCGTCGTATCGCCGGGCAACACCCGCAGCCGGTCGATGCGCAGCACCTTGCGTACGGCCCCAAGTACGTCGAAATTGCCGCCACTGCCACGCAGCGATGCAACCGCAGCCGCCAGTTGCAGGGCCTCGGGCGCGCTCAGGTTGGTGATCGAGCTTCCGAACAAGACGCGTGACAAAACTTCGTCCTCGGGCAGCGCCGGAACCGAGCTGAACGCGATTTCGGGGCGCAGGCCGGTGCCGCCGATCGTGATCGTCGCGGTGACGCCCTGCACATTGGCGGCGGCGACGATATCAACAAGCGGGTCGGGCGGCCAGGCCCCGGTGAAGCGCAGCCGCCCGCGCGTCAGCTCGAACCGCTTGCCCGCAAACTCATATCCGCCGCGCACCAGATTTGCGGTGCCCGTGATCTCCGGGGCATTGGCCTGACCGCCAATCCGGACCTTTGCCGACCATTCGGAATCCAGCCCCATTCCCGACACGGCAACCTTGTTGTCGGCGTCGGCGGTCACGTCCATGCGCCAGATTGTCGGCTTGCGCGCCGGACCAGCCGCATCAATTCCGTCGCCCCGTTCGCGCACCGCCAGTTCGGGCACGGTCTCCAATTGCGGGCGGCCGATCCGGAACTCTGCCTTGTCAACCTTGAGATCGCCCTTGATCAACCCTCCGTCCTTGTCGGACGTAATGCGGATCGGGCCGGTGGCCGTCGCGCGCAGGTCATCGCGGCGCAAAATCTGGGCGTTGTTGGCTTCGAACCGCAGATCAACCGGGAAGCCGCGTTCGAGCGAGAGGTCGATGTGGCCCGACCCGCTGATCGTGCCGCCTTTGCCAGCCGTGCCCGACAGCGACGTAAATTCCACACGCGGCCCGTTGAACCGGCTGTCGAGCACGATGTTCTCGACCGTGGTTCCCAGCACAACCGACTCAAAGCGCAGGCCGTTGCTGGTCATCCGGCCCGTAATGGTTGGCTCCCCCAACCGCCCGCCAAAATCCGCCGCTACCGCCAGTGGTCCCTTGATATCAAAGGCCCGAATATTCAGCAGCGGCCACAGTGCATCCGCCTGACCATTGAAGCGCAGCTGCGCGGTCAGCGGCGCTGCGAGCAGGCGCTCAACCCAAATGTCATCGGCCCGGCCGGGGATTGGCGTCAGCTGGGCCTGCGCGCGCCCGACAACCACGCCACGGCGCACGATGACTGCCTTCATCGCCGCAGCGTCGCCGTCGATTGCGCCGTTGATGCCAAGGTCAACCGGCAGCGAAACGGCTGCAATCCCGGTGCGGGTAAACCGCGCGACCCGAAGATTTGCCCGCCCGCGCGGCAGGCCGCCATCGGCTGGGAACACCGCATCGATGGTGCCCGACAGGCTGCCGCCGATGCCAAGGCCGGGATAAAAAAGGTCGACCAACCCGAGCCCGAGCCCGTCAAGGTTCGCGCTGATCGTTGTCGCGTCGCCAAAGGTGCCGCCGATCGTCGCGTTGCCGCCAGACAGTTCGAGCTGCACCGGGGCCAGCCGCCAGCCACCCGACACGCGGCTCA
>JAYVLC010000065.1:0-24065 GCA_043759675.1 Sphingosinicellaceae bacterium | reverse complement strand
AAAATATCGGCGCTGCGCTGGTAAAGCTGGCAACTGAGCCGGCCGTCGGCAACATAGAATTGGAACAGGCAGTGGCAGGGCGGCAGCGCCATCGCCTCGACATCGCCGACATTCCACGCCGAGACGATCAGCCGTCGCGAATTGGGGTTGTTTCTGATCGCTGCCACCAATTGCGTCATCTGGTCGATCACGCGACCGTCGGCGGTCTCCCAGCGCCGCCATTGCTTGCCATAGACCGGGCCGAGTTCGCCGCCCTCGTCGGCCCACTCGTCCCAGATGCCGACGTTATTGGCCTTCAGATAGGCGATGTTGGTCTCACCCTTCAGAAACCAGAGCAACTCGTGGACGATGGATTTCAAGTGCAGCTTCTTGGTGGTGACGAGCGGGAAGCCGTCTGCCAAGTCAAAGCGCATCTGGTGGCCGAATACGCTGTACGTACCAGTCCCGGTCCGGTCGTCGCGAAAGACGCCCTGTGCCCGAACCCGGCGCATCAAATCATGATATTGCTGCATCGGACGATCATGCCGTGCCACGCGACGCTTCTCAAGCCGTCAGACCGAATCGATGCGCCGCAATTCATCAAGCGTCGGGGCAGCATAGGTTGCCAGCGCATCGCGCAGCCGAACTTCCAGCATCTCAAGCAACGCGACGCCGGTCATCTGTCGCTCCCGGTCAGCCGGCGCGACCGGCGCGGCCAGCAACCGGCTGTCACGCAACGCGCCAAGAATGGTCAACGCCTCCCGTGATCGGGTTTCAAGCAGCGCAGCCGAACGCGCCCAGTCGCCGAGCCGGCGGGGGGCAGCCGGCTCGGCGGGTCGTACAGCGCGGAAGGAATGCGCTGCCATCACGCGGCCAGGGCGGGCCTCGGATAGTCGAAGGTCAGGACGGGTTCGTAATAGCCATATTTGTCGCGAACGGATTGCAGGGCGGCTGCGTCGATGTCGATTTGCACCGCAGTCGTCATCTCCCCGCCGACGTCGGTCGGAAACCCCAGCGGTATGGCGACCCAGCCCGCCGACAGGACCGTCGGCAGAAAGTCCATCCGCACGATGCAGCTATAATGGCGGATGCCGATCGACAGTGCGAACTCGACAAGCGCGAGGCGCAACATCATCCGCGTCCGGTTGAGCGCCTCCACATCGGCGATGTCCGGCGAATAGACCAGCCGCGTCATCTCCCAGACATCGGGGTTCTGTGGCACCCCTTCCGCACAAAGCTGCGGGAACACGACACCCAGCGGGTGCGGGCGGGTCGATGGCAAGAGGCGGGCCGAGCCGAGGTGCCGATCGTCCGCAGTTGAGATGATCAGATAGACGGCGCCGTCATGATCAAACTCGTCGATTTCCTGATCGCCATGGACCACCGGGACATCCCACTTCAACCGATCAACGAACACGCGCTTACGATCACGATGCATATCGCGGATCAGCGACCCGTACCGGTCCCGATTTTCAGCAGTGATGACATGGATCATATCGGCCTCCGAGTCGCTCAAGTGAGACTCACAGGATAGGGTGCATCTGATCTTGCGCTACCCGGTCAACCGGCCGGGGTCGGGCGAGGTACGAAGGCGCTAGTTGAGACGGGTACGCGTGAACGGAATCACGTCGGCAAAGCTCAGATTGCCGTCAAACAGGCTGCGAACCACGAGTTCGGTGCGCGACGACACCCCATAGCTCATCATCGCCTCCTGAAGATGCTCCTTGACCGTCCGTTCGCCGATGCCCAGAATTTGGGCGGTTGACCAATTGCTCTTGCCCTGGGCAACCAGGCTGACGACTTCGAGCTGGCGGTTGGACAGGTGAACCGGATCAAAGTTCAGCGCGGCGTGTTCTTCGGCAATGCGGCGCGCCGCCTCGAACGTGAAAACCGCGATATGGTGGGCGATCGGCAGAGCATCCTTGGGGATTTCGACCTCAGGGCCGGTGGCGAGGTTGACCGACCCTGAAATCCGGCCCGGCACATGGATTGGAATCGTGTAGCCAAGGCCAAGGCCCCGCCGCTTGGCCCCGCTCATGAACTCCTGCTGGCGGCGTGTCAGCTGGATGATGGCGTCAAGCCGGTTCCACAAAAAGGGTGACGCCGTCATCTGGCACGCCACGCGGGTCGGATCGTCGGCGTAATAGCGGTACGACACAAAATCCTCCCGCCACGCCATCGGGTAATTTGTTACCTTCACAAAGCCCAGTGGCGGCGCGATGACATTTACATGGTGGACCAGCGCATAATAGGCAAAGCCGATCCTGCGGAGCATGTCAGCGAGGCGACCTTCAAGCTCGTCATAGGTCTGCACGGCCGCAATATCCCGAACATAGGCCTGCACTTCCTTGATCGTCAGCATATGTCCGCTGCCCCTCAAATCGGCCAGGCCTGCGCCGCCGCCTCGTTCGTCTCGCCACCCGCGTTCATCATGCACCGCCCTTGCGCAAAAAGCCAAGTGCCTGAATGATGTGCGTTCGAAGAATCAGATTGGACCGCAATGACCGCGGGAATCTCGGTGGATATCGCGGCTTCGTTGTTCGTGGCAGCGCGGGAATTTATCATAGTCGTTGCAATTGGTGTGGCGATCAGCAGCCTTGACGACCTGATGGTCGATCTCATTTATGTCGCCCGGTTCTGCTGGCGACGGGTGTTTGTCTATTCTCGCCATCCTCGTGCGGTCGCTGCGGATATGCGAACCGCCGACCCCGGCTGGATGGCGATCATTGTGCCTGCCTGGGACGAGTCTGTCGTCATTGCCGATATGCTGCGGCATTCCACGGCAACGCTTGTGTATCCGCGATACCGGATTTTTGTCGGCACATATCTCAATGATCCGGCGACCATCGCCGAGGTGCGCAAGGTGGATGATCCGCGGATCGCGTGTGTGACACTCGGTTGGGGCGGACCCACGACAAAAGCCGATTGCCTGAACGCACTGTGGCGCGCAGCACTCGTCCATGAACACGCCGCCGGCCTGCGCTTCAAGGCGGTGGTGCTCCACGATGCCGAGGACGTGGTCGATCCCGACGAGCTCAACGTGTTCGACCACCTCATCCCGAGGCTGGCGATGGTGCAATTGCCCGTGATGCCGTTGCCCGACCGCCACTCCCGGTGGATTGCCGGTCACTATATGGATGAGTTCGCCGAAGCCCATACCAAGGACATGGTCGTCCGCGAGGCGCTCGGGGCTGCGGTGCCGAGCGCCGGGGTCGCCTGTGCGATTGAGCGGACCATGCTGGGGCGCATTGCCGCCGGAGGCAGCGGGCTCCCGTTCGATGCGACCTGCCTCACCGAGGATTATGAGCTCGGTCTCAAAATCCGGGCGCTGGGCGGGCGGGGTGGCCTGGCGCGAATCCGCAGCGGATCCGGCACGGCGGCCGTCGCAACGCGCGAGCATTTTCCCGGCACCCTCGAAACCGCGATCCGCCAGAAATCGCGGTGGCTGCTCGGGATCGCGCTGCAGGGCTGGGACCGGCTCGGCTGGCCCGGCGGCATCGCCGACCGCTGGATGCTGATCCGTGATCGCAAAGCGGTGGTGACCGCTTTGTTAACGCTGCTGGCCTATTCTGCGCTGATGGTGGCAGTGATGTTGGCAGTTGCGCGGGCTCTCTATCCCCCGATCCGGAGTTTTCCGTCCCTCGTGCCAGCCGGGAGCGACCTTGCGACGCTGCTGGCGCTGAACAGCGGCGTGCTGGGCTGGCGCCTCGTGATGCGGTGCATATTCACCGGGCGCGCCCATGGCTGGCGGGAGGGTGCCTACAGCATTCCACGCTCGCTCGTTGGCAATTACATCAATTTCCGCGCAGCAGCCCGCGCGCTCCGGCGCTATGTTGCGATTGCGATGCGCCGCGAGCAAAACGTCTGGGAAAAAACCGCGCACCACTTCCCGGCGACCACAGCGGGTTGATCGATCCGTCCGCTTCGCGCCTTGGCAATGCTCGCCATCCTTATTGCGGGCTGGCTGGCCTGGCGCTGGCCCGCGCTGACCCGGGACGTCAGCACGATCATTGCCGCCACCGAGCCTGCCTCGGCGGTTCCAACGCTGGTGGTAGCCGCTGCGCGGATGAACGGCGAGCCGGCCCAATCGCCGACCTTGCCGCAATTGGCCCTCGCCGGCCAATATGTGCCAAGCGTCGAACCCTCGGACCGCCGGGATCAAGTGCGGGCCGTCCCGGCGGCGGCTGTGGCGGTCGTGGCCGTGGCCGTGGCCGTGGCTGTCGCTGGCCAGCTCCCGGACCACCCGCCGTCGGTCGTTGAGGCGCGCGCCGCTGCCGCGCCAGTCGCCGCGCGCAGCAACGCCAATGCCGACCTTGCCGACCAGGCCTATGCGCTGCTCGCCAATCGGCACCGGCGCGCGGCGGCTTCGATGTTTCGCCGCGCGCTTGCGGCGGGCCCGGACGATCCGCGTGCGCCGATCTGGGCCACACAGCTCGGGCTGATGGAGCGGCGCTGGTCGGGGTCGGCCTATGTGTTCGCGCGCGCCAGCGGGATCAGCGGCGCGACGGCGGCACCGGTGCTCGGCGGCGGCCAGAGCGGTGCCCAAATCAGCTACAGTCTTGACCCGCTCGCCGCGATGCCGCTGTCGCTGCTGGTCCGCGCCAGTGCCGCAAACAAGGCGGGCAGCACCGCGCAAACAGCGCTCGGCCTCAGCTGGCAGCTCCGGCCCGGCATCACGCTGGCCGCCGAGCGTCTGGTCCCGGCGGGACCTAGCGCGCGGGCGGCATGGGCGCTGCGGATCGCGGGCGGGACGGCGGTGGCGGACGTCGGCAGCTACGCCCGATCGGTCGAAATCTCGGCCTATGCCGAGGCCGGCATGATCGGTCTGCACCGCCGCGATCTCTATGGTGCCGCAACCGCCCGCATCGGGCGCCGGTTGGCATGGGGCGGCCGGGGCGCGGTGGTGCCGGGACTCGCGGCATGGGGGAGCCTGCAACACGCCGATTCAACCGTTTCACGCCTCGAAATTGGCCCGTCGCTGCAATTGCGGCTTCAGGGACCGCTGTCGATAGGCCTATCCGCCGATTACCGGGTCCTCATCGCAGGCAATGCCCGCCCGGCATCGGGGCCGGCGCTGACGATCACGACGGCTTTCTAGGACATCCCGGCCACAAGCAGTTGAGCCGCGCCGCGCTTTGGTCTAGGGAGACCGCCGTCCGCCGGGATACGTGCCGCTTTAGCTCAGCCGGTAGAGCACATCATTCGTAATGATGGGGTCAGGTGTTCGAGTCACCTAAGCGGCACCATTCGGCGCAGGCCTTGCAGGGGCGACCCGGATTTGGCGGACAGCGCATGACTTGCGGCACCAACGGGTGGGCGAAGGCCCCGTGCGGCCCCTAAGGGGTTGCAAAATATGCAATTTTTCAAGGATTTGGTGCCCGGAAGAGGACTCGAACCTCCACGCCCTTTCGAGCGCCAGCACCTGAAGCTGGTGCGTCTACCAATTCCGCCATCCGGGCACGGGGTAGGCGGGCGGCTCTAGGGCGGGGGGCGGTGGTTGTCAACGGCGCGCGCTTGGGGCAAGTGCGGGCAAGGGTTCGACCCTTGGTTCTTCTCCCGGCTGGAAGGCATATGGACAGGCTTATCACCATCATCGGCGGCTCGGGATTTGTCGGGCGCTATGTCGTGCAGGAATTGGCGAAGACCGGGGCGCGCTTGCGCGTTGCCGTGCGCGATCCGCAGACGGCATTGTTCCTGAAGCCGCTGGGCGGGCTGGGGCAAATCCAGCTGATCGGCGCCGACATCCGCTCAGCGGCGGCGATGGCGGTCGCCTGCACCGGGGCCGACGCCGTGGTCAATCTGGTCGGTATTCTCGCGGAAGGCGGCGGGCAGCGATTTGCCGCGGTGCAAGCCGATGGCGCGGCCAATGCGGCGCGCGCTGCCGCAGCGGCTGGTGCGCGCGCCTTCGTTCAGGTCTCGGCGATCGGAGCCGATGCCGCAAGCCCGGTTGCCTATGCCCGGACCAAGGGTGAGGGCGATGCCGCGGTGCGGGCCGCGGTCCCGGCAGCGACGATCCTGCGCCCGTCGGTTATCTTTGGCCCCGAGGACGGGTTCATCAACCGCTTTGCTGCGCTGGCGCGCCTGTTGCCTTTTGCCGTGCCGGTGATTGCGCCGCAGACTCGATTCCAGCCGGTCTATGTGCTCGATGTCGCCCGGGCGGTCGTGGCCGCGCTCGGCACCTCTGGTGGCCAGCTGCTGGAGCTTGGCGGACCAAAGGTCTGGACGATGCGTGAGCTCAACGCCTGGATATTGTCCGAAACCCTGATCACCAAACCGCTGATCGATGTGCCCGACGCGGTCGCCGGGATGATGGCGACGTTGGGCTTCCTGCCCGGCGCACCCCTGACCAAAGACCAGTGGCGAATGCTGCAGCACGACAATGTCGTGACCGGCGAGGACGGCCTGACGGCGCTTGGCATCCGCGCAACGCCGCTGGAGGCGATCGCCCCGGCCTATCTGGTTCGCTACCGCAACCATGGCCGGTTCAACCGCGGCACAGGCGCGACCGGCGGCGCGTGACCCGGGTTTTCCTCACCGTTGATACCGAGCTGTCACTGGGGAGCCATCAGCGCGGGGTGCCGCCTGAGACCAATTTGGCGCAATCGGTCTTTGGCGAAACCGCCGAGGGCGCGTTTGGCATCGGCTGGCAGATGGCGCGGCTTAACGGCCACGGCCTGAAGGCGGTGTTCTTCGTCGACCCGCTGCCCGCTGCGCTGTTTGGCCCTGACCTGTTGAAACGCATCGTCGCGCCGATCCTTGCGGCGGGGCATGAGGTCCAGCTGCATATTCACACCGAATGGCTGCGGTTCCTCGATCGCTCGCCGGTTGACGGGCGGCAGGGCGACCAGATCGCCGACTTCAGCGACGAGGATCAATATGCGCTGCTTGGCTGGGCGCGCGACTTGCTGGTGGCCGCCGGTGCCCCGAACCCGGTGGCGTTTCGGGCCGGTAACTTTGGGGCCGATGATCGGACGCTGGCGGCGCTCGCAAGGCTTGGTATCGCCTGGGACAGCAGCTTTAATGCGGCCTATCTGGGCGCGCCCTGCCACATCGGCCTGTCGCATTTGCAACTTGAGCCGGTTGCACATTGCGGCGTCACCGAACTTCCGGTCACCCAGATTTTCGATCGTCCCGGGCGGCTTCGGCCGGCCCAGCTCTGTGCCCTGTCAGGCCGGGAAATGCAGGCGATGCTCGACCATGCTGCGGCGCACGACCATGCCATGGTCACCATCGTCTCCCACAGTTTTGAATTGCTATCGCGGGACCGCCGCCGCGCCAATCACGCGGTGATCGACCGATTCGAATCGCTATGCGCAACGCTCGCAGCCCGGCGAGACGCGTTTTCAACCAGCGGATTTGCCGACCTCGTGCTTGGGCCGGGCGAACCCGCTGCACAACCGCTTGGCCCGTCATGGCTGCGCACGGCAGGACGCATCGGCGAACAGGCCCTCGCCCACTGGCGCTACGAACAGGCGTGACGATCTCGCATCCAACCGCGCTGCTGCTCGGTGTCGATACACCGATCGGTCTGGCGGTCATTCGGGATCTCGGCCGCCACGGTGTGCCCGTCCACGGCATTGGCCGCACCCGGCGCGCGGTGGGACGAGCCTCGCGCTATCTCAGCGGCTTTTCGCTTCGTGGTGACGGCCCGCTGGCCGACTGGCTCCCGGGTCTTGTTGCGCAAACGGGTGCGGCGGCGATGTTTGCCATCGCCGAGCATGACCTCGTGGCGCTGGCCGACCTTCGCGACGCATGTCCCGGCTGCCATGTCCTGACCCCGGCCGCCGGACCCTTGCGCCAGGTTCTCGACAAATCGGCGACGCTCGCGGTCGCCCGGAGGATCGGGATCGACGTCCCCGACAGTCTCCAGCCGTCCGAGCCCGGCGTCCGGCCTGCTGCGTTCCCCGTCGTGCTCAAATGGGCGGATCCGGCTGCCGCCGAGGTGCGGCTTGGGCAGCATGGCCTGACGCTGCTGAAAGCCGAGTTCTGCCGCGATGCTGCCGAGCTTGCGCGGGCGCTAGGTCGCTACGCACCTGCCGGCATCTTCCCGCTGGTTCAAAGCTATTGCCCCGGGGTTGGCCTCGGTCAGATGTTGCATATGGCTGACGGTCGCGCGACGCTGGCATTTCAGCATGAGCGCATCCACGAGTGGCCGCCCGAGGGGGGCGTTTCGACCTGGTGCCGCGCCGTGCCCCCGGACCGTCATGCCGCCCAGATGGCAAAGTCCGAGGCGCTGCTCCGCGCCCTCGATTGGCAAGGTCCGGCGATGGTCGAGTATCGCTACGACCCAGTGCGGGAGGCGTACAAGCTGATGGAGGTCAACGGCCGTTTCTGGGGCAGTCAGCCGCTGGCCGTGCATTCGGGCGCGTATTTTGCCTGGGAAGCCTATCGGCGGGCGGTGCTTGGCGATGAGTCCCCTGCCCCCGTTCCGCGCGCGGGGGGGGAGGCGCGCTTTCTGGTACCCGACACAAGGCGACTGTTGCGGCTGATGTTCAATCGGGGTTCGGTCGTTGACCCGGCCTTTCACGCCACGCCCTGGGCCGACGCCGCGAAATGGTTGACCGGGTTCGTCGACCCTCGTGTCAAAGGCTATGTGTGGGACTGGCGCGATCCCGCCCCGTTGCTCGCTGATATCGGCAACATGGCGCTCAGGATCGCAGGGCGCTGAACTCTGCCGCGAGCGCCACAACCGCTGACTCGATGCGTGCAAAGCAGGTCAGGAAATACGCGTCACTGAGGTGATACGGGTCGTGAAGGTGCGGCACGGGCGGGGTTGCCCATGACCCGAGCAGGTCGCGCGGGACCCGGGCCAGATCGCCATCCGCCGCAATCTGCCGGAGCTGGCGCGTCTCCATTGCCAGCAGCAAATCACCGGGGCGGGCGGCGAAGTCGGCGCGGGCGGTCGTCCGGTGGTCCGAAATGTCGACGCCAAGCGCCGCCGCAGCGCGCTGTGCTGCGGGATCGGCAGGGAAGCCGGATCGGGTCGCCAGCCCAAAGGATGTGGTCGGCAGCCCAAGCTGGCGGGCCCGGACGTCGGCAAAGGCGCTGCGGCAAATATTGCCCTGGCAAACAAACACAATCCGCCCGACCTTGCTGTCGGCGGGGCGGTGCAGCGCAGCCTGACCGGTCAACACCTCCCCATAGGACAGGCCAAGGCGGATCGCGCCCCGCCAGGTGCCAAAGCTGGCGCTAATCACTTTCACCGCGGTTCAACGTGGTGCGCTCCGCCTGCTCTGGCTAGGAAAGGAAATCCAGCGATGCCATAGCTGCTGGCTCCACTGCAAGGGAATGCCTGTGACCGGTAGCGCGCTGATCGACATCATCGTCATGGGGATCGTGGAAGGCCTCACGGAGTTCATCCCGGTCTCATCGACCGGCCACCTGATCCTTGCAGGCGAATTGCTCGGGTTCAAGGGGCCTGCCGAGACGACGTTCAATATCGTGATTCAGCTGGGGGCCATACTGGCGGTGGTTGTGGCCTACCGGCGGCGCTTCACCGACGTGCTCGTCGGACTTCCGCGTCGGCAAACCGGCCCATGGCTGTTCACGCGCAATGTGCTGCTGGCATTCCTGCCGTCGGCGGTGATTGGCTTGCTGGTCTACAAGGCGATCAAGGCGCTGCTGGAAAAGCCGGTTGTGGTGGCGATTGCGCTGATCGTGGGCGGCGTCGCGATCCTCGGCATCGAGCGGCTGGCCAAGCGGGTGCGATTTGGCAGCGTCGAGGCGATGGCCGCACCAACCGCGCTGGGGATCGGGTTCATCCAGTGCCTCTCGATGATCCCCGGCGTGTCGCGTTCCGGCGCGACGATCATGGGTGCGTTGATGCTGGGTGTCGAGCGCAAGACCGCGGCCGAGTTCAGCTTTTTCCTCGCTGTTCCGACGATGATCGCGGCCAGCGGCTATGACCTGCTCAAATCCTGGGGCAGCCTGAGCCTTGGCAACCTTGAAGCGATTGCCATCGGGTTCGCGGTCTCGTTCGTGGTGGCGCTTGCCGTTATCAAGGGCTTCGTCGCCATCGTCGGCCGTTATGGATTCGCGCCGTTCGCCTGGTACCGAATCATCGCAGGAAGCGGTGCCCTGATCTGGCTGCTCGCCAGATAGTTCCGGATTGGGACTTATATTCGCTGCCTGGTGATGCGGCCGCGCCACAAACGCCACCACATGGCCGTTTAAGTTACCCGAAGCTGACCTATATTGGATTTTCGCCGTGACTCTCCCGTCGCCGTGGGTTATGCGCCACGCACCAAATGGGAGGCCGCCACGATGGGCAGCGCAAGAATGTTGCGGTTTACGCAGGTCGAACAGACCTATCCTGACAAGCGGGCGGCGGACGCGCGCGCGCAGGATTTCCTCGAGATTGCGCGGCCCTACATCATCGCAAAAGCCGAGGAACAATCAGCGCGCTGCTCGCAGTGCGGTGTGCCGTTTTGCCAGGTCCACTGTCCGTTGCAGAATCATATCCCGGACTGGCTCAAGCTGACTGCCGAAGGGCGGCTGGAGGAGGCGTATGAGCTGTCGAACAGCACCTCGACCATGCCCGAAATCTGCGGTCGCATCTGCCCGCAGGATCGGCTGTGCGAAGGCAATTGCGTCATTGAACAGTCCGGTCACGGCGCCGTCACGATTGGCGCGGTCGAAAAATTCATCACGGACACCGCCTGGGAACAGGGTTGGGTAAAGCCGCTCCAGCCCGTCGCCGACCGGTCGGGCCAATCGGTTGGGATCATCGGGGCAGGACCGGCCGGCCTGACTGCTGCCGAACTGCTGCGCGTCAAAGGCTATGACGTTCACATCTATGACCGCCATGACCGTGCCGGCGGGTTGCTGACCTACGGCATTCCCAACTTCAAACTCGAAAAGGCAGTCGTCGGTCGCCGGATTGATCGCCTTGCCGATGGCGGCATTCACTTCCACGCCGGTTTTGAGGTCGGCCGCGACGCGTCGCTCGACGAGCTGCGGTCGCGCCACGATGCCGTGCTGATCGCCACCGGCGTGTACAAGCCCCGCGAGCTGATGGCCCCCGGTGTCGGTCTTGGCAATGTCGTCCCCGCGCTCGACTTCCTGATCGCCTCCAACCGCAAGGGCTTCGGTGATGCGGTCCCGGCATTCGACTCGGGCGCGCTCAATACCGACGGCAAGCGCGTCGTCGTCATTGGCGGTGGCGACACCGCGATGGACTGTGTCCGAACTGCGGTTCGTCAGGGTGCCGCCACCGTCACCTGCCTCTACCGCCGCGACCGCGCGAACATGCCGGGGTCGATGTCCGAAGTCCGCCATGCCGAGGAGGAGGGCGTTGTGTTTGAATGGCTGTCCGCCCCCGAAGCCTTCGAAGGTGACGGTTCCGTCACGGCCGTCCGCGCCCACCGCATGCGCCTTGGCATGCCCGACGCGAGCGGGCGTCGTGCGCCCGAAGCTGACCCCGGCACGAGCTTCCGGGCCGAAGCCGATATCGTGATCATGGCACTTGGGTTTGACCCCGAGGACCTGCCGACCCTGTTCGGGGCACCCGACCTTGCGGTCAATCGCTGGGGCACGTTGCGGGTCGATCATCAGACGATGCAGACCAACCTGCCGGGGGTGTTTGCCGCTGGCGACATCGTCCGGGGTGCAAGCCTTGTCGTCTGGGGCATCCGCGACGGCCGGGACGTTGCGGCAACGATGCATAAATATCTCGCGGCGGTGGCGTTGACCGCCCGGATGGAGGCGGCGTGATGACTGTCAGTCAGGCTGAACGCGAGCGCATCGCCCAACTCGGCATGTACCGGCCCGAGTTCGAGTCCGATGCCTGCGGCGTCGGGTTGATCGCTGCGACCGACGGCAAGGCGTCGCGGCGGGTCGTCACGGCGGCGATTGATGCGCTCTGCGCCGTCTGGCACCGCGGCGCGGTCGATGCCGATGGCAAGACCGGCGACGGCGCCGGACTGCACGTCGAAATCCCGATGGATTTCTTCCACGAGCATATCGACCGCGCCGGCCACCGGCCAAAGCCCAATCTGACCGCCATCGGGATGGTGTTCCTGCCGCGAACCGATCTGGCGGCGCAGGAGGCCTGCCGGACCATCGTCGAGTCGGAGATCATCGGCTTTGGCTATACAATTTATGGCTGGCGGCAGGTCCCGGTCGACAATTCGGTCATCGGCGACAAGGCCATGCTGACGCGTCCCGAAATCGAGCAGATCATGATTGCCGGACCCTTGCCCGGTCCCGATGTCCAGGAGGCGTTCGAGAAGGACCTGTTCCTGATCCGTCGCCGTATCGAAAAAGCGGTGATCGCGGCGCAAATCCAGGGCTTTTACATCTGCTCGCTCTCGTCGCGCTCGATCATCTACAAGGGCCTGTTCCTCGCCGAGAGTCTGGCGATTTTCTATCCTGACCTGATGGACGCGCGGTTCGTGTCGCGCTTTGCGATCTATCATCAGCGCTATTCGACCAACACCTTCCCGCAGTGGTGGCTGGCGCAACCGTTCCGCACCCTTGCCCACAATGGCGAGATCAACACGATCCGCGGCAACAAGAACTGGATGAAGAGCCACGAGATCAAAATGGCGGCGCTGTCGTTCGGGGAGCACAGCGAGGACATCAAGCCGCTGATCCCGGCCGGCGCGTCGGACACAGCCGCGCTCGATGCGGTGTTCGAGGCGATTGTCCGGTCAGGCCGCGACGCCCCGACCGCCAAAGCGATGCTGGTGCCCGAGGCATGGAATGCCGACACCACGATGCCCGACACCCACCGCGCCATGTATGCGTTTTTTGCGAGCGTCATGGAGCCATGGGATGGTCCGGCGGCGCTCGCGATGACCGACGGCCGCTGGGTGGTCGCCGGCCTCGACCGCAACGCGCTGCGGCCGATGCGCTATACGCTGACCACCGACAACCTGCTGATTGTTGGCAGCGAGACCGGCATGGTCGTCGTGCCCGAAGCAACGGTGACCGAAAAGGGCCGTCTCGGGCCGGGGCAGATGATCGCGGTCGATCTCGATGCAGGCCGTTTCTATCCCGACCGGGCCATCAAGGATCGGATTGCGGCGGACCACCCCTATGCGAAATGGGTCGAAGGCTTTCGGACCTTTGCTGACGTGCCCGGACATGATGCGCCGGAGCCTGCCGCGATATTTGCGCGTGATCAGCTTCGCTGCCGCCAGGTCGCGGCTGGCCTGACCATGGAAGACATGGAGATGATCCTCAGCCCGATGGTTGAGGAAGGCAAGGAGGCTGTCGGCTCAATGGGCGATGACACCCCGCTGGCGGTTATTTCCGACAACGCCCGCTGCCTGTCGCATTTCTTCCGCCAGAATTTCAGCCAGGTGACCAACCCCCCGATCGATTCACTCCGGGAAACCCGGGTGATGTCGCTGAAGACCCGCTTCGGGAATTTTGCCAACATCCTTGACACCGACGCCCGGCAACAGGGCGTCATGGTGCTGCCCTCGCCGATCCTGACCAACCGGGACTGGCAACGCCTGCTTGATCTGTTCGGCGCGTCGGCGGCGGTGATCGACTGCACCTACGACATCAGTGGCGGCCCCGATGCCCTGAAGCTCGCCATCGCCCGGGTTCGGCAGGAAGCCGAAACGGCGGTTCGTTCGGGCAAAAGCCAGCTGTTCCTGACCGACGAAAATGTCTCGGCGCAGCGGGCTGGCATCACCATGATCCTCGCCACAGCCGGCGTTCATACCCACCTGGTGCGCGCCGGTCTGCGCAGCTTTGCCTCGATTAACGCCCGGTCATCGGAATGCCTCGACACGCACTATTTTGCGGTGCTGATCGGGGTCGGCGCGACGACAGTCAATGCCTATCTCGCGCAGGAGGCGATCGCGGACCGCCACGCCCGCGGCCTGTTCGGTGACATGGATTTTGACAGCTGCGTTGCCCGCTACCGGAAGGCGATCGAGGAGGGCCTTCGCAAGATCATGTCCAAGATGGGCATTGCCGTGGTGTCGTCCTATCGTGGTGGCTATAATTTCGAGGCGGTCGGTCTGTCGCGGGCGCTGGTCAACGACTTCTTCCCCGGGATGCCGGCAAAAATCTCGGGCGAAGGGTTCAGCTCGATCCACCTGAACGCCCTGCTGCGCCACGAAAAGGCGTTTGATGAGGCTGTGCTGGCCTTGCCGATCGGCGGCCTCTATCGGCAGCGTGCCGGGTCCGAAGCACATGCTTATCAGGCAAACCTCATTCACCTGCTCCAGACAGCGGTATCGACGGACAGCTATTCGACCTACCTGCAATTCAGTCGCGCCAACCGCGAGTTGCCGCCGGTCTATCTGCGTGACCTGCTCGAATTTAATTTCGCCACGACGCCGCTGTCAACCGAGGCGGTCGAGTCAATCTCCGAAATCCGCAAACGGTTCGTGACGCCGGGCATGTCGCTCGGGGCGCTGTCGCCGGAGGCGCACGAGACGCTCGCCATCGCGATGAACCGGATCGGGGCAAAGGCGGTCAGCGGCGAGGGCGGCGAGGATTCCGCCCGCTACAAGCCCTATGCCAATGGCGATAACGCCAATTCAACGATCAAGCAGATTGCCTCGGGCCGCTTTGGCGTCACGGCAGAATATCTGAACGCCTGCACCGAAATCGAGATCAAGGTCGCGCAGGGTGCCAAGCCTGGCGAGGGCGGACAGCTGCCCGGCTTCAAGGTCACCGAGATGATCGCGCGCTTGCGCCATGCGACGCCGGGGGTCACGCTGATCAGCCCGCCGCCGCATCATGACATCTATTCGATCGAGGACCTGGCCCAGCTCATCTACGACCTGAAGCAGATCAACCCGGACGCCCGCGTCTGCGTCAAGCTGGTGTCGTCGGCTGGCATCGGCACTGTCGCTGCCGGCGTCGCCAAGGCGCATGCCGATGTGATCCTGATCGCCGGTCATGTCGGTGGAACCGGCGCGTCGCCGCAGACCAGCATCAAATATGCCGGGACACCCTGGGAAATGGGCCTGTCGGAGGTCAATCAGGTGCTGACGCTCAACGGCCTTCGCCACCGGGTCAAGCTGCGCACCGACGGGGGCCTGAAAACCGGGCGCGATGTGGTGATCGCCGCGATCCTTGGCGCCGAGGAGTTCGGCATCGGGACGCTGTCGCTCGTTGCGATGGGCTGCATCATGGTCCGGCAATGCCATTCGAACACGTGCCCAGTCGGCATTTGCACCCAGGACGAAGCCCTGCGCGAGAAGTTTGGTGGCTCGCCGGAGAAGGTCATCAACCTGATGAGTTTTATTGCCGAGGAGGTCCGCGATATCCTCGCCAAGCTCGGCGTCAAGAGTCTCGACGACGTGATCGGCCGCACCGAATTGCTGCGGCAGGTCAGCCGGGGTGCAGAGCACCTCGACGATCTCGATCTCAACCCGATCCTTGCCAAGGTCGATGCGCCAGACCATGCGCGGCGCTTTGCGATTCCGACACACCGCAATGAAGTGCCGGACAGCCTCGACGCCCAGATTATCGCCGATGCCCAGCCGTTGCTTGAGCGCGGCGAGAAGATGCAGCTGACCTACAGTGTGCGGAACACCCACCGTGCGGTCGGGACGCGGCTGTCGTCGGCGATCACCCGCAAATATGGCATGGCCGGTCTGATGCCCGATCATATCTCGATCCGGCTGCGCGGCAGCGCTGGCCAATCGCTCGGAGCCTTTGCCGTCCAGGGCATCAAGCTCGAAGTGTTCGGCGATGCGAATGATTATGTCGGCAAGGGCCTTTCGGGCGCGACCATCATTGTCCGGCCAATGGTCTCCTCCCCGCTGGCCAGCCGGCACAACACGATCATCGGCAATACCGTGCTTTACGGCGCGACCTCGGGTCGGCTGTTTGCAGCGGGCCAGGCCGGTGAACGCTTCGCGGTGCGCAACTCGGGTGCCGTGGCCGTGATCGAGGGCTGCGGCGCGAATGGTTGTGAATATATGACCGGCGGTACGGCGGTTATCCTTGGTGGCGTGGGCGACAATTTCGGAGCCGGCATGACCGGCGGCATGGCGTTCGTTTACGATCCGGCTGGGGATTTCGAGCGCCGGGTCAATCCCGACAGCGTGGTCTGGCAACGGGTCGCCACCGGCCACTGGGCCGGATTGCTGCAGGGGCTGGTCATCGAGCATGCAGAGCGGACGGGCTCGAAATGGGCTGCCGAGCTGTTGGTTGGCTGGGATCGCAATATCCGCGATTTCTGGCAGATTTGCCCCAAGGAGATGCTGACCCGGCTGGCCCACCCGCTGGTGCCGCACCAGGTCATCGCCGCCGAATAGCCGCGACCGCGAGGATCCGGCAGCAGCGCGGCGCGGGATTGCCTATCGCGCCATCAGCGCTGCGACTTCGCGCACCAGCTTTGCCGCAACGACGGCGGTTATCCCGTTGATGTCCCGCTCCGGATTATACTCGACAATGTCCGCACCAACGACCGGCGCGTCGATGGCTGCGAGTATATCGAGCAACTCCCGGACGCTCAGGCCGCCCGGTTCGTGATGCGAAACACCGGGTGCAAACGCCGGATCGAGCCCGTCGAGGTCGATTGAAATATAGACCGGCCCGGTCAGGCGCGGCACAGCCTCAGGCGAAAAATTGCGCATCGGCACAATTTCCACACCGAAACGCTCGGCTTGGCCGCGCTGATGCGCATTCAGGGTTCGAATTCCGACCTGAACCAGCCGCGTCGCCAGCCCCGCCTCCATGATCCGCGCAAATGGCGAGGCGTGCGAACGGCGGTTGCCATCGAGGTCATCATACAGGTCCGGGTGGGCATCAATGTGCAGGATTGTGACCGGGCCATGAGGACCGGCAATCGCGCGCAGAATCGGGTAGGTCACCGCATGGTCGCCGCCAAGGCACAGCGGTTTGGCCCCGTCCGACAGCGCAGCAGCGACCGCTGTCTCAATCCGCGCGTCATCAGACCCGGTCTCGTCGAGGGGCAGGTCGCCGACATCCTCGATCCGGATGTCCCGTCCGATCTCCAGCCCGCTCTCGGTCGCCGCATTGCCGTGCGGCGAATATAGCGCGGCCCGGATCAGGGCCGGCGCCGCCGCTGACCCACGTAAATAGGAGGAATTGATGTCGGTCGGAAGCCCGATCAGTCTGATCATCGTCATCGGCACAGGTTAGCCATCAGCCCTGCGTTGCGAAAGGGCGGACCCAAAACGCCCGGCGTCGGTTTCCAAGCGCAAGCAGCCGCGCTAGGGTGGCCGGGCAAACATGTGGCGGCTCTTCCAATATCCCTTGTGCCCTTTCTCCCGGAAAGTGCGGTTCGCGCTGGCCGAGAAGGGCGTCCCGCACGAACTGGTCCGTGAAGATCCATGGGCCCGGCGCGATAGCTTCACCGACATCAATCCTGCGGCACAAACCCCGGTGCTGGTCGCGGCAAACGATAGTTTTACACTCATCGATTCGCTGGCGATCTGCGAATATTTCGAGGAGACGGTCGAACGATCGCCGCTGCTCGGGGCCGGCCCTGTGGAGCGGGCAGAGACCCGGCGACTGGTCGCCTGGTTCGATCAGAAATTCTATGCCGAAGTCGGCGTCGTGCTGCTCCAGGAAAAAATGTTCAAGCGCATCGTGCAGCGCTCCGCGCCCGACGCCGGCCTGTTGCGCGGGGCGAGCAGGGCGGCGGACGTGCACCTTGATTATATCGAATATCTGCTCGATCACCGTCGCTGGCTCAGCGGCAACATCTTTGGCCTCGCTGACATTGCGGCCGCCGCCCACCTGTCGATTGCCGACTATCTCGGCGGTGTTGACTGGAGCGGCCACGCCGAAGCCAAACAATGGTATTCGGCGATCAAGTCCCGCCCGCACTTTCGCCCGTTGCTCGCCGAGCGGATGGAAGGCATCGCCCCGCCGCCGCACTATGACAAGCTTGATTTCTAGGCAGGAACCGCCAGGCGCGGCATAGCATGTCACCTGACCCGACTCGGGATGCCACCCAAACCACCCGCCATCCTGACGAAAGTCAGGACCTCCCGCCCGGTAGCGGCTACTGACAACGAGGTCCTGACTTTCGTCAGGATGACGGAGCGCTATGGCCGCGTCGCCATCGTATGTTCGTAGATCGCCCGGTAGGTCGTAACCATGCGCGCGTGGCTGTACTCCGCAGCGACCCTGATCCGGTTCGCGGCACCGATGTCAGCGCGGAGCGCTGTGTTGCCGATCAATTCGGCAAGGCGGTGCGCCAGACCTGCTTCATCGGCGGATGGCACAAGGAACATCCGGTTTGGTTCGGACAGCATCTCCCTGACATCGCCGACGTCGGTCGCGACAGCTGGCAGGCCCGCCGCCATCGCCTCGACCAGGCTGATCGGGAACTGCTCGCTGTCCGACGACAGGGCGAACACATCGAACAGCCCGACATAACGGCTCGGGTGGGGCAGGAACCCCGGCAGCAGCACCCGGTCGGCGATGCCTTGGGTCGTCGCTTCGGCGCGGATCGCGGCCTCCTCCGGGCCACTGCCAACGATGACCAGACGGGCGGGCAGGTCCCGCGCTGCCGCTGCAAACGCCCGAACCAGCCGGGGCAGGTTCTTGACGGCGCGCAGGCCCGCCAGCGTCCCGACAATGACCTCACCATCGCGCCGTTCCAGACCCGGGATCGCATTCGGGGCAGGCGGTGCCTCAAACAACGCCATATCGACGCCGTTCGGCACATAGGCGATGCGGCGCGCTGGCTGGTGCCAGACCGTCCGGGCGATCCGTTCGAGGTTGCGCGACGGCACAACCAACCGGTGCGTCTTCGCCAGTGCCAGCCGCCGGAACATCACCCGCTTTGGCTTTTGCCGAAGCACCTCGTCCTGGTTGAAGCCATCCTCATGATGGACGTGCGGGATGCGCGAAAACAATCTGTTGGCCATCACCGCGTCCATCGATCCCCAATTATAGGTCAGGAGCAAATCATAGCCGGAAATTGCAGCCGCCAGCTCCCGCCAGCGCCGTACGCCGGGCCAGCCCTCAAGTGGCGGGACGCCGACCGGCATCAGCTGAAACCGCACCCCTGCTTCAATCAACGGCGCTGCGCCCAGAGCTGCCGGGTCAGCCGACACGATATCATGCGCATAGGCATCGCCGAACGCATTCATCAATGCGACCGCCCGCGCCTCCTTCCCGCCAAGGTCGAAAGTGGAATGAGCGTGGAGGATGCGAGGTCGGCGCGCCATTCGCCTACCTTGGCGACGACGCAGTGCGGCGACAAGCTATGCTTGTACCAAAGCGGCGGCGGGCTATGAGAGACAGATGGGCGGATTCTATCTTTGTCGGGACGATGCGCGGGCAGTTGCGCGGCTGGCAGCGGCGCGCGAGCAGTTCAACCGGCACGGGTTCTCGCAGCCGACTGACCTCGACATTCGCGGCTGGCGCGGCTTCCACGCGCCCTATATTCACGGCGGGCCTGACACGTTTCTGGCGCGCGGGGCGGACTTCGCCGCCGTGGCCGGAACGCTGGTTTACGGTGGCCGGCTGGGCGCGCCCGCCTTGCACGGCCTGCTGGATGATGCTGCATTCCCGGGCCCGGCCCGGGCCAAGGCGACCGGGCATTTTGGACTGATATTGCGCAAGCAGGGACGGACGCTGGTCTGCACCGACTCGTTCGGGGCGTTTCAGGTATTTCACGACGCCGAACGGTCGGTGATCTCGACGTCCTTCCTCGCAACGGCGGCCAGCGTTGACGCGCTGCACTGGGACGCGCAGGGCGTCTATGAGTTCGCGTTCAACGTCTTCCCGACCGGTGACGACAGCGTGTTCGAGGAGGTGAAACGCCTCGGCCCTGACGAACAGTTCGAGCTCGCTGAAACCGTCACCCGGCATCCGATCGCCAGACCGCCCGCGACGTCGGCCAAGCCCGCGCCGGTGGCGGTCCTGCATGACCAGATTACCGCCCGCCTTCGCGAGGTCGTGCGCCCGTTCGCAGACTATTATGGCGACCGGGTCCAGTGTCCGCTGTCGGGCGGGCTCGATTCACGCCTTGCGCTGGCGCTGCTGCGCGATGCGGGCGTCAACCCGCACGTCTATGTCTATGGCGCGCCCGGTGACGACGATGCCGAGGTCGCGCAGGCGATCGGTTCGGGCGAAGGGTTTCCGGTCGAGGTGTTCGACAAAGCGGCGTGGCGAGCAGTGCCACCCGATGAATTTGCCGCCCAGGTTGAGCGCAATTTCCACGAAACCGATGCGCTGGTGACTGATGGTGGCCTGTTCGACAACGGCGGCAATGCCCATGCTCGCCACAAGCGCGCTGAGGGGGGCCAGCTGGCGGTATCGGGTGGCTGCGGGGAAGTATTCCGCAATTTCTTCTTCCTTCCCGACCAGCCGCTCCCGGCGCGGCAGGTCATCGAGGCGTTTTACGCCCGCTATGCGCTGATTGACACAACGGACGCGTTCGATCCGCGCGCCTTCCTCGATGCAATTGAGGCCAAGGCTTTGGCATCAATTGGCCAACCGGGGGTCCACGGCCGTCTCGACCGGACATTGATCGAGCAAATGTACCCAAACCACCGCTGCCGCAGCTTCTTCGGCCGGGAAATCAGCCTGGTTGCCCGACATGGTGCCTATCTGATGCCGTTCCTCGACCCGTCGGTGATCGAGGCCGCGCTGCAACTGCCATTCCACGAAAAGAATCTTGGCCGCTTTGAATCGGCGTTGCTGACTGCGATTGACCCGACACTGGCACATTATCCATCGGCCTATGGTCACCGCTTTACCGAGTCGCCAACCTGGCGGCATCGGTGGTCGGAGTGGAGCACCCGGACCCGGGCACCGTGGCTGCGCCGCCAGTCCTACGCCCTCCAGCGGCGCATCGGCCGGGTGCCCGACGACAGTCACGGCGGCATCCTGACGCCGCTGTACCTCGGCCGGGTCATCGACCTGCACTTTCCGCACATGACCCGGTTTTTCCGGATGGATCGCCGTCACGGTACCGTACAGCGTGATCAGGGCCTGTATCGCCGGATCGCAACGCTTGAATATCTGGGCAATTTTGTCGCGGACCGGTTGGTCTGACGGGAATCTTTTGACTCTGACTCAGAAAACACCATATCCTGCGGAAAATAAGTCTGAGGGGACGATCCAATGGCAACCCGTGCGGTCGACGCGCGCTCCCGGCGCTATGATCCGGCCGAGACGCGGCAGCGCGTACTTGAAGCTGCGAACATGCTGTTTTCGACGCGCGGCTTCGTCAAGACCGGCACTGCCGACATCGCCCGCGAAGCCGATGTGTCGGAAGGGTCGATCTTCTATCATTTCGGCTCCAAGCGAAACCTGCTGACCGAACTTGGTCGCATGTACGGGGAGCGCATGGTTGAGGCGATGCACCGACCCGGCGAGGCGTTGAACGAACTTGGGCCGCGCAGCACGATCCTGCGCTGTTTCGCTTATTGCGAGACCAACAAAGCCTGGGAAACCATCGTCAGCGGTGGCCAGGGCAGTGGCCCGACCAAGGCTGATACCCATCAGCACCACCACCCCGAAGCCGAGCCGTTCTACCTCGCGTCGCGTGAGGTGGTTGTCAGCTGGGCCGAGCAGCAGATCGGCGCCGTCATGGCGCGGCAGGGCCGGACCGACGTCAACGTGCCCGTCGCGGCATCCCTGACCTATGCCGTGGTCAGCAACGCGCTCGACAGTGCCTTCCGGCCCGGGACAACCGTCGACGAGCGCAACGCGATCCGCGATGAGGCGATCCGCTATGTAACGGCGGCCGAAGGCTGGACGTCCGCACCGACTGCCGCCAACGATTGATGACCCCGGACTATGCGATCTCCGAACTCGGAGATGCCTTTTATGATGTCGTTTCCGCCGCCCGGTTTCCCGAACACCGTCTGCGGTTTCGCAATGATCGCGCCGCGGCCACCGTGGCTCTCGACACATTGGGCGATGCCGACTGGATCCGGCATTTCGGAGAATTCGATCCCCTTCCGGGGACTCTGCCTGCACCGCTCGCGCTTAGGTACCACGGGCATCAGTTCCGGGTGTACAACCCGGATATCGGAGATGGGCGCGGTTTTCTGTTCGCGCAGCTCCGCGACGACCGCGACCGATTGCTCGACCTTGGAACCAAGGGGTCCGGGCAAACGCCCTACAGCCGGTTCGGCGATGGCCGCCTGACCCTGAAAGGTGGCGTCCGGGAGGTGCTGGCCACCGAAATGCTGGAGGCGCTCGGCGTCGAAACATCCCGGACGTTTTCGCTGATCGAAACCGGCGAAGCACTTGAGCGGGGTGACGAGCCCTCGCCAACCCGCTCGGCGGTCCTCGTGCGGCTCAGCCACAGCCATATCCGCTACGGAATGTTTCAGCGCCTTGCCTACCTGAAACAACCGGACAATATCCTCCGGCTGACCGACTATGTCTTGCGGACCTATTTCCCGGAAGCAGTGTCCAGCGACCCGGTGGCAGCCCTGATGGATGCAGCCGTTGGCGGCGCGGCACGTCAGGCCGCTGGCTTCATGGCGGCAGGCTTTGTCCACGGCGTGCTGAACACCGACAACATCAACATCACCGGCGAGAGTTTCGACTACGGCCCCTACCGCTTTGCGCCGACCTATGATCTGTCATTCACTGCCGCCTATTTCGACCGGCAGGGCCTGTATGCCTTCGGGCGTCAGGCCGAGGCGTTCCACTGGAACTTGCAGCAACTGGCCCTTGCGCTCCGGGAGATATGCGAGCCTGCAAGCGTCATTCCGGCCTTTGCATCCTACCCGACCCGGTTTGAGGCCGAACTGCACCGGGCCATTTTCAAACGCCTCGGCGTCGTGCCGCAGGACGAAGTGACCGACCTTACCCTGATGGCCGCGATGGAGGCGGCGCTGACGGAAACACATATGCCGCTCGACCGCTTCTGGTTCGACTGGCGCGGCGGTCGCTTGCGCGGCAGTCCGGCGGATGCGACGTACCGGCTGCCAGCGTTCGCGCGCTTTGTCGCCGCGATCTCGGACTACCAATCAGCAGCCGCGCTATCGCATCCCTATTGGGGAGACTCCGAACCGTGCAGCTTGCTGATCGACGAGATCGAGTCGATCTGGGCCGCAATTGCCGAACGGGACGATTGGGCCCCGTTTGAGGCCAAGGTTACCGCAATCCGGCGGATGGGTGCAGCGCTGTCACCCTGACTTCATTGGATTATTTGGCGAGGTCTCCCGGCGCGACCAGCCTGATGCCCTTTGACTCAAGCGTTTTGGCCCAGGTTGCAATGGCGGCAACCGAAGCAGGCGTCGGACTGGCAAAACCAACCGCCGACCCATTCGCCTTGGCGACCTGTTCCAGACCGGCAAGACGCCCTGCAAGGTCACCACTTTCGTCGAGAAACCGGTCGTTGAGCAGGGCCGGAACGCCGAGGACCCGCGCCCGTGCCACGGCGACCGACTTGCCGGACGAACGCGAATCCAGAACGACAAGTTTGCGGTCGCGAAGATCGGCAAGCACCGGGTCGAGCGACGCGGCGCTTTCGGTAAAGGCCGAGCCCATGATCGACGTCACGCCGGTCACCGGCCCGATGCGCGCCAAGCTCCAGGCGAGGCGCTGGCGATTTTCGGCCTCGGTTGCCCCGACGGTCAGCGTGTTCGCCCCCGGCGAGACTCGGGGCCAGGATTTCGGCTGCATCGGAATTCCTGCCCAGACTTCATGACCTGCCAGCCGCGCTGCAGCGGCCAGCGCGCGCGTCGCGTCAGGATAGGGCGAAAAGGCGAGGCCGACTTCCGGCGGCAGGTCGGCAATCGCGGCCTGCGTCTGGAGCGGATTTGTCCCAAGGCCGGTCAGCACGATCGCGATCCGCGGACCATCGAAGGCCGCCAATTGGGGGGGAATGGCGGGTTGGGACGGAAGCTCGGTCGGCGGCGCAGCCTCTACGCTAGGCGCTGCTGGCTGCGGAGCCGCCTCGACTGGCGGGGCGACCTCCGTTGCGATTGCGGGCCGGTCACCAGCCGTTTCGAGCGGCGGCCTGTCGCCCGCCCAGGGACGCAGCAGCACGGCAAACAGCGCCGCCGTCGCGACGAAAGCCAATGTTACGAGCAAACCCAGTGCAGCTGTCAGCCAGCGCGTCGACGCCGACGTCAGCGGTCCGGAAACAGTCTCTGCCACGCGGTCCCGGCCCGGCAGCGTCAGGGCGTTGCAGGCGCGGGCTTCAGCTGGGCCACGGC
>JAYVLC010000064.1:0-27030 GCA_043759675.1 Sphingosinicellaceae bacterium | reverse complement strand
TATTTTTCCTGATAGTGGACGGTCAGCGGGAAGAAATCCTGGCCTTCCTTGACGTTCTTTGCAGCCGTCACGGCGCACAGCACGACGGTTTCGCCGTATGTCGCAAGGACCGCGCCATCGGCCTGGCGTGCGATGCGGCCGGTTTCGAGGGTGAGCTTGCGCCCGCCCCACATCACTTCTTGGGTATGGATATCGAACATTGTTGGTCTTTCACCTATGTCCGACAATGTCTCGTGCCGGACGGCCTATGCGGGCCGCGGCACCCCATGTGCCCCGCCCGGGAAATGGAACAGGCCCCGACAATGGGGCCCGAACCGGATGGAGTTACTTGCGAAGGCCCAGCTTGGCGATCAGGCTGGTGTAGCGGCCGACGTCACGGCTTTTCAGATAATCGAGCAGGCTGCGACGTTTGTTGACCAGCATCAGCAGGCCGCGGCGCGAGTGATTGTCCTTCGCGTGCGTCTTGAAATGGCCGGTCAGATTGGCGATGCGCTCTGACAGGATGGCGACCTGAACCTCAGGGCTTCCGGTGTCATTGGCTTCACGGGCATGTTCGTTGATCAGCGCGCTCTTGCGCTCGGCAGTGATCGACATCGGGTTCTCCTTCAATCTACAGGTTGAAGCCCCGCACCACGCGCATGTCCCCATGCGAAATCTCGACCAGCGCGACCGGAACAGACCCGGTGGTCGCGAGGAAAAGACCGTGGCTTTCGGAGCGCCCGTCGAGCCGACCCCCTTTTCGAAGGAAATCGGCCTCTGCGGGTTCGACTGCCAGGACCGGGATGTCGTCCAGTCCAGCAATCAGCGGCAAAAGAGCCTGTTCAAGCGCGCGCTCCTGCCCGAGCCGCGCCAGTTTGTCCAGCGATATTGCAGCATCAATACTGAACGGCCCGGCGCGGGTTCGCCGCAGCATCGAAACATGGCCGACGGTGCCCAGCGCCAGCGCCAGGTCGCGAGCAAGACTCCGGACATAGGTGCCTTTCGAGCAGGTGACCTCAAGCGTCGCGGACTCGGCGGTGGTCGTCAGCAATGTCAGGTCATGGATGACCAGATCACGCGGGGCCAGCACCACGGTCTCCCCGGCCCGTGCAAGGGCATAGGCCCGCTGGCCATCGATCTTTAGCGCCGAATAGGCCGGCGGCATCTGGGTGATCGGCCCGGTGAACTGCGGCAGCGCCGCTTTGATCGCGGCGGGTCCGGGCCGGACGTCGGATCGGGCCACGACCTCGCCTTCGGCATCATCGGTAGCGGTCGCGGCACCGAAGGTGACGGTAAACTGATAGCCCTTGATGGCATCGAGCATCCGGCCAGCGAGCTTGGTCGCCTCCCCCAGCGCAATCGGCAGGACGCCGATCGCCAGCGGGTCAAGCGTCCCGCCATGTCCGATCTTGACCTTGCCATAGCCGCCCTCGCGCAGCACACGCTTTACCGCCCCGACCGCTCCGGCCGAGGACAGGCCAAGTGGCTTGTCGAGAATGATCCAGCCGTGGAGGGCGCTCAACAGGGCAGCGCCCGAACATGACCGAGCAAAGCATAATCGAGGATTTTGCGGTCCGAGGTCAGAAGCGTTGCATCGGTCAAGCGCGCTGTTGCCACGATGAACCGATCCGATGGGTCATAGTGAAACCAACCGGGCAGATAGGCCGCCTCAGTTGCCACCCGCCCGTCAAGCGGCAGATCACGAAGCCCCATCGCCGCGATGGTGTCAGCATACCAGCGCTGTGCATTTTCCGGGAACAACAACCGTGTACGCCCGGTCCTGGTTGCGAGCAGGCCGATTTCCCAGGCTGACACAGCCGAGACGGCCAATTGGCCCGCCGCCCCATCGATGAGCGTCTGCGCCGGTTGGCGTATCGGCCACCCGAGTGCCAGGGCGAGGAGCGCGTTGGTATCAAGCAGGATCAAAGCAGATGGCCGAACTTTTCCTGAAACCGTGCGTCCTGCTCTGCCAATTCCTCATCAGAGAACGATGGCGCATCCCAATCGAAATCGGGCGGAACGATGATCGTGCCTTTCATGCACCCGTGAATGCGCTCGAAATTGCCTTGGGCGGGTTGCGCGACAGGGATCATCCGGGCCACGGGCTTGCCACGCTTGGTCACCACGACCTGATCCAGTTTGTGTGTGTCAATATCGTCCATCAGCTCAAGGCAGGTGGCCTTGAACTCGGTCGCACTCACGGTTTTTACAAACGCGCTTGCCATGGCCAAATCTCCAACTGGTCAGATGAATATGACCAGTTGGCGCAAAAGTCGAATCTACGCCTTGTGCTTCTTGGACTTGGGCGGCGGCCCATCGACCCGCACGAGCGATTTCAGCTGGCAGGTCTCGCCCTCAACGACGATGCGCGAGAAGCGGTTGAACTCTCCGGTCGGGTTGGATTCAAAGCCGATGGCAATTGCGTAGGGGAGATTGCGGCACGGCGCGAACAGGTCGGCGCGGTACCATTTGCGGTGCGCCTCGATGTAGAGCGTGTCCTGGCTGTCGCCGCTCCAGTTCTGGATCGCCAGGTCAGGAAACACGATCCGGGCCTGCTTGGGCGCGGCGGCTGGCGTTTCTGCCGATGCGATTGACGCAAGGCATAATGTGGCGATCAGGACGCGCTTCATTGGGCATGCTCCTCTGGCGTGGGCGCTTGGTCTGCTGCCCAAACTAGGCTGGATCAAGGTCGCGTGCCACCTGTGGTGATCGCAATATGGCATCGATCCTGCCCGCTGCGTCGAAGCTTTCGTCGCGCCGGAAGCGCAGGTCGGGCGCGTAGCGGAGCTGGACCCGCCGCGAGATTTCCCCGCGCAGGAACTTGGCGTTTCTGGCCAGCGCCTTGATGATCAGCGTCTCGTCGCCCGTTGCCAGCGGCTTCACATAGGCCGTGGCATGGCGCAGGTCCGGCGTGATCCTGACCTCCGTCACCGAAACGATCACACCTTCAAGGTCGGGGTCACGAACCTCGCCGCGCCCAAGAACATCGGCCAGTGCGTGGCGCACCTGTTCTGCAACCCGCAGGGTGCGGACCGATTTGCCTTCGCTGTCCTGACGGGCGTTGACCATCTAAAGCGTCCGCGCGCGCTCCTCGATCTCAAACGTCTCGATCACATCGCCGACCTTCACATCGGCATTATTCTCGAGCAGCATACCGCATTCGAGGCCTGACCGGACTTCCTGAACATCGTCCTTGAAGCGGCGCAGCGACGCGATGTTGCCGTTCCAGATGACGACATCGTCGCGCATGACCCGTGCCTTGAGGTTGCGCCGGATGACGCCCTCCACAACGCGCAGGCCAGCCGCCTTGCCGGTCTTGCCAGCCTGGAAAACATCGAGAACATTGGCGCGACCCGTGACATTTTCGAGCCGCTCCGGCCCGAGCTTGCCCGCCATCGCCAGCTTCATCTCGTCGATCAGGTCATAGATCACGTCATAATATTTGAGCGCGACCTGATCGCGTTGGGCGACTTCGCGCGCCTTGGCATTGGCGCGAACGCCAAAGCCGATAATCGGGGCGCCTGACGCCTTGGCAAGCACGACGTCGGACTCGGTGATCGCGCCGACTCCGGCATGCAGGACGCGGGCCTTGATCTCGTCGGTCGACAGCCGGTTCACCGCTGATACGATGGCCTCAACCGATCCCTGCACATCGCCCTTGACGACGAAGGGATATTCGATGGCCTTGGCGGTCTTCAACGCCGAGAACATCGCCTCGAGGCTGGCCGGGGCGTGGGTCGTGCGCTTTTTCGTCGTCACCGATTGGCGGTAGGCCGCGACTTCACGGGCCCGCGCTTCGCTGTCGACCACCGAGAATGGGTCCCCGGCGCCTGGTACGCCGGAAAGGCCGAGCACTTCGACCGGCATCGACGGGCCGGCTTCCTTGATCTGGCGGCCCTTGTCGTCAATCAGCGCGCGGACCTTGCCCCATTCACCGCCGACGACGAACACATCGCCGACCTTCAGCGTGCCGCGCCCGATCAGCACAGTTGCAAGTGGGCCACGGCCCTTGTCGAGCCGCGCTTCGACCACAGTTCCTTCGGCACTGCGGTCGGCGTTGGCCCGCAACTCGAGGATTTCGGCCTGCAGGAGGATTTTCTCGATCAGTGAATCGAGGCCGGTTTTCTTGGTTGCCGACACTTCGACGTCCTGGACTTCACCGCCCATTTCCTCGACCTGCACATCGTGCTGGAGCAGCGCCTGTCGGACCCGGGCAGCGTCGCTTCCCGGCTTGTCCATCTTGTTGATCGCAACGATCATCGGCACACCGGCTGCCCGGGTATGGCTGATCGCCTCGATCGTCTGCGGCATCAGGCCGTCGTCACCTGCCACCACGACAATGACGATATCGGTGATGTTCGCACCGCGTGCCCGCATTTCGGTGAACGCTTCATGGCCCGGCGTGTCTAGGAAGGTGACCTTCTCTCCGGATTTCAGCGTGACCTGATAGGCCCCGATATGCTGGGTGATCCCGCCGGCTTCGCCTGCAACCACATCGGTGCCGCGCAACGCATCGAGCAGCGACGTCTTGCCGTGATCGACGTGGCCCATGATCGTGACCACCGGCGGCCGGGGCTGCTGATCATGGTCCTCGTCATCCTCACCGACGACCCCGATTTCGACATCGGCATCGGAGACGCGTTTGATGTTGTGCCCGAACTCGGTGACCAACAGCTCGGCAGTGTCCTGATCGAGCGTCTCATTGATGGTTGCCATGACGCCCATCTTGAACAGTGACTTGATCAGGTCGGAGGCGCGCTCTGCCATTCGGTTGGCGAGTTCCTGGACCGTGATGTCCTCCGGGACGACGACGTCGCGGACCTGTTTGGTCTGGTTGGCACCGCCCTGATGGGCGCGCTTGTCCTTTTCCCGTGCCCGGCGCAGTGCCGCCATCGAGCGGGTCCGGGTTGAATCATTGTCCTCCAGCGCCCTGGTGACGGTGAGCTTGCCGGACTGGCGGCGATCATCGCGGCCACCACGGGCGGTTTTGAGAGGCGGCGTGCCATCATCGCGACGTGGCGCGTTGCCAAGCCGGCGCGAGTTGCGCTCTTCCTCCTCGGCGGCGGCTTCTTGCGGCGGCAAGGCAGCGACGCGACGCGCTTCCTCGGCTGCCTTCAGGGCATTGGCCTCGTCGACAAGCTTTTTTTCCTCAAGGCGGCGCTTTTCCGCTTCGGCGGCAGCCTGATTTTCGGCGTCGACACGCTCGCGCGATTCCTGCGAGACTTGGAGCCGCTGTTCTTCAGCCTCGCGGAGCAGCCGCGCCTGAAGCTCGCGGCGACCGGCAGCGTCGGTCGGGCGCTTCATCGTCGGAGCTGCGGCGGCTGCCTTGACCGGCGTCGGTGCAGGCGTTGGCGCTGTTGGCACAGGTGCGACCACCTCGGCAACGACAACAGGTTCCGGTTCCGGGGCCGGCTCCAGCGCGACACGGACAGCGGCGGCCTTGATTGGAACGGGCTTTGGTTCGTCGCGAACCAGCGGCATGGGCGGCGGCGGTGCGACTGGCATCCGCGGCGCGACCGGCGTCGGCGCCGGTGGCGCGACGGGCATCGGTGGTGGCGAGGCAACGACCTCGACAATTGCCTCCTCAACAGGGGCTTCGCCGGGCTTGCCAAAGACACGGCGACGCTTGACCTCAACCTGCACCGACTTGGTGCGGCCGTGGCTGAAGCTCTGCTTCACAGCCCCAGCGCTTTCGGTGCGCTTGATGCCGAGCTGCGGTCGCGACCCCAGGGTCAGTTTGTTGTCATCGCTCATAATCTGGCCTGATACCTTCACTCACCGGGCACGGAAAGCAGATCCGTAACCGTCACTTGATCGGAAATTCCGCAATAGGCGCGCCACCGCTCTGCGGCAGACGCGACACGCTTTGCAGCCGCTTCGTCGCCGAGCGCGGCGTGTACAACATTTTCACGGCCCAAGGCCATCGACAATTCGGCCCGGTCGGCGGGCAAGGTCATCGACGAACCCGTCCCAGCTGCTTTCAGCTTGCCGTCGAGTTTGGCGCAGCCATCAGCGCTGGCGTCGGCGGCATGGAGCAGGAGGTGGACGTGCCCGGCCTTGATCGAGTCGCCGATCCGGTCATTGCCCAGAATCAGATGCCCGGCGCGCATCTCCAGCCCGAGCCGGTCAAGGGTCCGCCGTTTCAGCCCGATCTCGATCAGTTCGCCGAGATTCTCTGGCGCTGTCGCATTCTCCTTGAAAGCCCGCGCCAGCGCAGGGCGGAGTTTGCCCTTGGCTGCTGCCGCCTCAAGGTCGGCACGTCCGACGCCAAGCCAGGCACCGCGCCCGGGTGCCCGCGCCCCAAGATCGGGCATGACGATGCCGTCAGGGCCAAGCGCCAGCCGGATCAGGCTGTCTCGGTCCCCGTGCTCACCCGTCAGGATGCAGCGGCGTTCGGGCGCGTCTAGTGGCTCATGCTGAGGCATCCGCTTGCGCGTCCTCCTCGAACCAATGGGCGCGCGCCGCCATGATGATGCGGTTGGCTGACGTCTCGTCGAGGCCTTGTCCGCGCAGGAACCCGTCTGGTGCGCCAGTCGCCCGGTTGGCGCGACCCACCAGGTCGTCGGTCGCCAGATCACCCAGATCATCGAGCGTCTTCACGCCTGCCTTGCCGAGAATGACCAGCATGGCTTCGGTCAGGCCCTCGATCTCTGCGAGATCATCGGAGACACCCATGCCGCGACGTTCCTCGCGGGCTGCCGCTTCCTTGCGCTCCAGCGCTTCGGTCGCCCGGTTCTGCAACTCGGCTGCCAGTTCTTCGCCAAAGCCTTCGATGTCGGCCAGTTCGGACAGCTCGACATAGGCAACTTCTTCAAGGCTGGTGAAGCCTTCGGCAACCAGCAGCTGCGACAGCGTTTCATCGACATCCAGTTCGGTCTGGAACAGTTCCGACCGTTCGGTGAATTCGCGCTGGCGCTTCTCCGAGGCATCGGCCTCGGTCATGATGTCGATCTGGTGACCGGTCAGTTGTGATGCGAGACGCACATTCTGGCCGCGCCGCCCGATGGCCAGCGATAGCTGATCGTCAGGAACCACAACCTCGATGCGGTTCTCTTCCTCGTCGAGCACAACCTTGGTCACTTCGGCTGGCTGGAGGCCGTTGACGACAAAGGTCGCGGTGTCCGGTGACCAGGGGATGATGTCGATCTTCTCGCCCTGCAGTTCCTGAACAACGGCCTGAACGCGGCTACCCTTCATGCCGACGCAGGCACCGACCGGGTCGATGCTCGAATCGTGGCTGATCACACCGATCTTGGCGCGGCTGCCGGGGTCGCGGGCGCAGGCCTTGATTTCGATGATGCCGTCGTAGATCTCGGGCACTTCCTGCGCGAACAGCTTTTTCATGAAGTCCGGATGCGCGCGGGACAGGAAGATTTGCGGCCCCCGGTTCTCGCGGCGGACATTCAGGATCAACGAGCGGACCCGGTCGTTGACGCGCAGGACTTCGCGCGGGATCTGGGCATCGCGGCGCAGCACACCCTCGGCCCGACCAAGATCGACAACGACATGGCCAAATTCGACGCGCTTGACGACGCCGGTGATGACCTCGCCCTGCCGGTCTTTATATTCTTCGAACTGGCGCTCGCGCTCGGCGTCGCGGACCTTCTGGACGATGACCTGTTTTGCAGCTTGCGCCGCGATCCGGCCAAATTCGATGGGCGGCAAGGGATCGATTACGAAATCGCCAAGCTTCGATTCGGTGTCGCGCTTTTGCGCTTCCTTGACTGTGGTTTGGGTGAAGTAATTCTCCACCTCCTCGACGACCTCAACAACGCGCCACAGCCGGGTGTCGCCGGTGACGGGATCGATCTTGGCGCGGATGTCGTTTTCAGCACCGTAGCGTGCGCGGGCGGCCTTTTGCACTGCCTCCTCCATCGCTTCGATGACGATCGAGCGATCAATCGACTTTTCGCGCGCCACCGCATCGGCGATGGCAATCAGTTCGGCCTTGTTGGCAGAAATCACAGCGGTTGACATGAAGTTCAGTCCTCTTCGTGTGTGTCGTCGAGTTCGTCTGCCCCCTTGGAGGAGAGCGGACGGGTCGCTTTGATCAATTGGTCGGTCAGCGCCAGCTTGGCGAATTCGATGGCCGCAAATGGCAACGCCGTCTCGCCCTGACCCGGTACATCGACCAGTGCGGACTCGGCATTTGCTCCGATCACCAGACCGTCGAATTTGCGGCGGCCATCAATTGGTGCCGCCATCGTGATCCGAACCTGGTGTCCGGCCCAGTTCACCCAGTCCTTGGCGCGGGTCAGCGGGCGATCAATGCCGGGGGAGGAAACCTCAAGCCGGTATTCAGTCTCAATCGGATCGGCCTCATCGAGGACCACCGAGACCGCTCGCGACAGCGTGGCGCATTGCTCGAGTGTCAGCTGTCCGGTCGCCGGGTCTTCGGCCATCAACTGCAGGGTGGGGTTTTGCTTGCTGCCCTGCATCGCCAGACGCACCAGCTCAAAGCCACGGGCGGTGACCACGGGCTCGATCAGGGTCTGCAAGGCGATTGTATCGGTCAACTGCGCTCCAAGCGACTTCGGGACCGGCCCGGGGTTCCGAACCAGCCTCCAAAAGGTCACCCATGTGGAAGATGCCGCGCATATAGGCTAGGCAGTCGCATGCAGCAAGCCGCCTTGACACATATCGGCACCTATTCCCGCGATCTCGGTGCCAGCCTGGCCCGGATGTTCGAGAATGCGCTCGACTGGGCGCATCTGCCCCACCTGCACAGCAGCAGCTTCGGCTCGATCCGGCTGGTGCAGGAGGACGCGACCGGCTGGCGCGCCGAAACCACCCTGCCGGGGCGGGCGGAGTTTCTGACGCTTGATCTGCGGCTTGATCGTGAAACCGGCATTTGGGTCACGCAGACGCTGCACGGCGATACGCTGGTGGGGGAGATCCGCACGACGGCGACGTCCACCGGCGCTCGGACCTGCCGCATCGCTGCCGAATTTCATCTGCCCGGCATCACCCCGGATCAGGCACCTGCCGTTGCTGCTTACTATATGTCGCTCTATGCGACGCTCTATGATGAGGATGAGGCGATGATGATCGCCCGTCAGGCATCGCTTGATGCGCCCGACAAAGGCTGGCGCGAGGTTGGCCGCTTCCACATCCCCAACGCCTGTCCCCATCTGGGCCTGCCCCTGACCGCCGATCCGGATGAAGCCGGCATCATCACCTGCCCATGGCACGGCTTCCGGTTTGATGCCGGGAGCGGGAGGTGTGTGAGCGGGGCGGACTGCGGTTGGGTCAGCCGGGCACCGGTTCAGGCGGCGCGTTCATAGCGAAAATACCAGACCTCATGCCCGAGCCGTCGGGCCTTGGCATCGTAGCGGGTTTGCGGCCAGTCAGCCGGGCGGGTTTGCCAATCCGCTGAACTTTCGGCGAGCCACTGAAAGTCACTGCGCTTGGCCATCTGCATCAGTGCCCAGCGGCAATAGATGTCGTGGTCGGTGCCAAGACGGAACTCGCCGCCGGGTTTCAGCTTCGCTGCAATTCGGTCGAGCGGGCCCGGATTGATGAAGCGGCGCTTGGCGTGGCGGGCCTTTGGCCATGGGTCGGGATGCAACAGGAAAACCCGGTCGAGGCTCGCGTCGGGCAACCGTTCGAGCACATCGAGCGCATCGCCCATGTGCAGCCGAACGTTGGTCAGTCCCGTCCGCTCGATATGGCCGAGCGCGCCAACGACGCCGTTAAGAAAGGGTTCGCAGCCGATCAGGCCGACGCCGGGGTTCAGCTCTGCCAGGACGGCCAGATGTTCGCCAGCTCCGAAGCCGACCTCCAGCCACAAGGGGCGGTCGTCGCCAAATAGCCGGGCCGCGTCCAAGGGTCCGGTGTCCGGTACCGCCAGTTTCGGCAGCAGGTCCTCAATGAGCGTCGCCTGTCCCTGCCGCAAGGCATGGCCTTGGCGGCGACCGTAAAGGCGGCGAAGGGTGGTGGGGTCGTTCATCGCACGGGCTTATCCCCTCCCGAAGCCGGGGGGGCAAGGGGGTGGGGCGGTCAGGTGGCAGCGACTGCGGCAATCAGCGCATCGATGAGGTCGGTCTTCTCCCATGCAAAGCCGCCATCGGCATCGGGCGTGCGCCCGAAATGGCCGTAGGCCGCCGTACGTTGGTAGATTGGCTTGTTGAGGCCAAGGTGGGTGCGGATGCCCTTTGGCGTCAGGCGCACGAGTGTTGGCAGTACCGCTTCGATTTTGGCTTCATCAACCGTGCCGGTGCCGTGCGTGTCAACATAGAGTGACAGCGGCTCGGCAACGCCGATGGCGTAGCTGAGCTGGATAGTGCAGTGCTTCGCGAGCCCGGCGGCCACGACATTTTTCGCGAGATAGCGCGCGACATAGGCTGCCGACCGGTCAACCTTGGTCGGGTCCTTGCCGCTGAACGCGCCGCCGCCATGGGGCGCTGCGCCGCCGTAGGTGTCGACGATGATCTTGCGACCCGTGAGACCGGCGTCGCCATCCGGGCCCCCAATCTCGAACATGCCGGTCGGGTTGACGAAAATCGCGTCGTCGTCAGGCAGAAAGCCGGTGGGCAGGATGTCAGCAAACACGCCCTTGACGTAGGCTCGAAGCCTTGCCTGGCCCTCGGGATTGCTGATGGCAGCGGTATGCTGGGTTGAGACGACGAGCGCGGTGGCGCGCACCGGTATCCCGCTGTCATATTCCAGCGTCACCTGGCTCTTGGCATCGGGCTCGAGGAAGTCGACGACCTTGTTGTGGCGGTCCGCCGCAAGCCGCTCGAGAATGCGGTGCGAATAATAGAGCGTCGCTGGCATCAGGTCCGGCGTTTCGTCGGTTGCATAGCCGAACATGATACCCTGATCGCCGGCCCCTTCGTCCTTGTTGCCGCTGGCATCAACACCCTGGGCAATATGGCTCGACTGGCCGTGCAGGTGGTTTGCAAAGTGCGCAGTCTGCCAATGGAACCCCGCCTGTTCGTAGCCGATCCGTTTCACGGTCGCCCGAACCGCCTGTTCGATTTCATCGCGGGAGCCCGGGGCCCAGCCTTCGGTGTCGGGATATTGGGTAAGGTCAAATACGCCCTTGCAGCGGATTTCGCCGGCCAGCATGATGCGCTGCGTCGTGACCATGGTCTCGCAGGCGATGCGCGCCTCAGGGTCCTTCGACAGAAACAGATCGACGACGGCATCCGAAATCTGGTCGGCGACCTTGTCGGGGTGGCCTTCGGAAACCGATTCAGAGGTGAACAGATAGCTGGCGCGGCGCATGAACAGTCCCCGTCGTTGGGATGGAAATGTCGCGAGCGTCTAGCGTCAGTGTCGCGCCAGCGCAACAACGCATAAAGAAATGTTTATATCTCTACGCCGATTTGGCGAGCGCCATAGTCTTGACGAGGTCGAGCACTTGTCGTCGCACTTTCGGGTCGAGTTTGAGATAGGCCCCAAGCAAATCCCGTGTTTCGCGGGTCGACAGCGACTCGCTCTGCGGTGGGCGGCCAGATTCCGTGCCCGGTCGATCCGGCACAGTCCCCCCGTCAAAGAACCAGTTCACCGGTACGTCGAGCACTTGCGCGGCCTCGAACAGCTTTGAGGCGCTCATGCGATTGACCCCGCGCTCATATTTCTGAACCTGCTGAAAAGTCAGGTCGAGCGCCTGGGCCAGCCGGTCCTGGGTGATCCCCAGGGCCTTTCGCCGGTCCCGAACGCGCTGGCCGACGCGCAAATCGATCGGATGCGGTGTGTCGCTCATGCTCGTGCCCCCCGGCGGTGTTTTCGCGCCAGCGCGTTGCGCCGCTGCAGGCGATCTGGTTAACGGCGCGCGATTGTTACTACAAGTCCGATGATCAACAGCGCCAGCCCGACCGGTAGCGCCTCGCCGGTGCGGCCGTAGGGCGTCGGCTCCAGCGGTGCTGGCAGCAATGTGGTCAACGCCCCTTCGCGATCCCGGCCAAGCGTTGCAAGGACCCGTCCGCGCGGATCGATGATCGCCGACACTCCGGTCGGCGTGGCGCGGGCCACTGGCAGCCCCTCCTCGATGGCGCGCAACCGTGCCTGCGCCAGATGCATCCAGGCACCGCCATCGGAAAACCACGCGTCGTTTGAGGCATTGAGCAACCAGTCTGGCCGGTCGGCCCGGTCCACCGCGTGGCCGGAAAACACGACCTCATAGCAGATCAGTGGCCCAACCGGCGGGTACCCGGGCAAATGCAGCGTCCGCGCCCCTGGCCCAGGCCAAAAATCGAGATCTCCGGGCGCAAGGCGGCTGATGCCGAGTGCGGTCAACAGGGTCCGCATCGGAAGATATTCGCCGAATGGCACCAACTCCGCCTTGTCATACCGGTCGAGCCAGCGCCCGGTTGGCGCCACAACAAACAGGCTGTTGCGGGCGGCAATCGCATCGCCGGAGGCGTTGCGGATTGCCTTTGGCGCACCGGTCAGCAGCAACCCGCCGGGTCCGACCATCCTGCCAAGCCGGACCTGGAGTTCGGGCTCCTCATCGAGGAGCGCGGGCACGGCTGCTTCAGGCCATAACACCAGCCCGGGGCCATATTTGCCAATCGCGGCGCGGCTGAGTGCCTCATAGTGCCGGAGATTTCGCTGCTCGGCATCGGGCCGCCATTTTTCATCCTGCCCGATATTGGCTTGGACAATGTGCAACCGGGTTTTGGTCAAGAGGGTCGGCTGGCTTAAGATCAACGTGCCGGCAATCCCGGCCGCACCAAGCCCGCCAACAATGCGGCCCGCGATCAGTCGCTCGCCGGTCAAGGCGAGGGCCAACGCCCCGGCGGCACCGATCATCAGCCCTGATAGCCCGAGTGCGCCGACAAACGCGGCCATCTGCGCCACACCCGCAAGCGGAAGCCAGGTCACACCGAGCGGGTTCCAGGGGAAACCCCCGAACACATAGCCGCGCAACCATTCGGTCAACATCCAGGCCGGGGCCAGCGCTGCGACCTGCCACGCCAGGCGATTCCGCCCGATGCGCCACGCCAGTCCGGTCGATGCGGCCGGGTAAATCGCCATTAGCATGGACAGCAGCAGCACAGCGACCCAGCCGAGCCACGGCGGCATGTTGGCCTGAAACTGGAACGCGTGCGCAATCCAATATTGGCCGAGCAGGAAATGACCGAGCCCGAACCACCATCCTGTCGCCAGGGCAGCGCGCATCCGCCGAACCGGGCCGAGCAGCAGCAGGAGCGCTGCCAGCCCGGCAATGGTCAGCGGCCACGCCTCGATCGGCGCAAAGCCAAGCGCGGAAACAAGCCCGGCGATGAACGCGAGCAGCCACCGTTGCACCGGTGTCCGACCGGCCAGCCACTGCGCGACGGTCACGCGTCGGGTACTTCGGTTACCGTCGGCGGGTGGATGCGGACCCGGGAAACCATTCGTGGATCCCCCGCCACGATTTCGAAGCGCCAGCCACTTGGGTGGGCAATCGTCTCGCCTACTTCGGGGACACGTCCGGCCAGCAGGAAGACCATCCCGCCGACCGTATCGACTTCCTCGTCTTCCTCGCCGTCGATCAGGTCGATTCCAAGCGCCGCCTCAAGGTCGGTCAGGTCGACGCGCGCGTCTGCTTCGTAGATATCGTCGCCGAGCGATTTCAACCCCTCCTCGACCTCGTCATGTTCGTCCTCGATCTCGCCGACGATTTCCTCAACGAGATCTTCGATCGTCACGATCCCATCGGTCCCGCCAAACTCGTCGACAACGATCGCCATATGGGTGTGGGCGTTCCGCATCTTGGCGAGGAGGTCATTCACCCCCATCGATGCGGGCACGAACAGCACCGGCCTGATCAGCTCTTCGACCGACTGCCCGTCGAACGGCGCAGGCGACGCCGAGGTGGCGAACGCCGCGGCGACCCGGTTGAAGACGTCCTTGATGTGGATCATGCCGATCACGTCATCCAGCGCGCCGCGGAACACCGGCACCCGGCTGTGTCCTGCGTCCCGAAACAGCGCGACTAGGTTACGAAAACTCCCCTCGACGTCAAAGGCGATGATGTCGGCGCGGGGCACTACGACATCGTCGACAGTGCGCTTGCCGAACAGCAGCACGTTGCGCATCATCGTTCGTTCGACGGTGGCCATATCGCCAGCAATCGGATTTTCATCGTCGGCGTCGTCGATCGCATCCTCAATCTGTTCGCGCAGGCTGGTCTCGACCGGCATGCCGACGAGCGCGCGCAACCGCTTCCAGAATCGTTGACCGACATGGTCGCCGGAGGACGGGTCAGCCATCGCTAACGGTCATCCGCGTAAGGGTTGGCGAGCCCGAGCGCTGCCATCGCCGCAACCTCGGTTGCCTCCATCTGCTCGGCGTCTGCGTCGCTGTCATGGTCATAGCCTAGCAGGTGCAGCATCCCATGGACAATGAGATGGGTGGCGTGATCCGCCGGACTGATCCGCTTTTCACTGGCTTCGGTCTGCAAGACACCAGCCGCGAGGACAATGTCACCCATCAACACCTCGGCATCGTCGGCAATATCGATGGTTTCCATCGCCTCAACTGTGAGCATCGGGAAGGACAGGACGTTCGTTGGCCGGTCCTTGCCCCGGTAGTTTGCATTCAGGCTCTGCACCTCTGAATTGCTGCTGAAGCGAACCGAAACTTCAATGAGGCGGTCGGACTGTGCCAAACGGGCATGGGTCGTTTGTATGAGTGCTGCCGCGCAGGCGCGCTCAGCCAGTTCAGCCCAGCCTATGTTCAGGTCCCAGTCACCCTCGGCGACCATGGTTTCAACGCAGAGCATGTATTCTATTTCTTAAAGAACACGATGCCGATGACACCACCCAGAATCAGGGAAAGAATGCTTCTTCCCCATTCATTTACTTTGGGATCGGTTAGCCAAAATGCTGCCCACAATGGGACCAGCATAAATAGGAATGCAAAAGCCAAACCGGCGTAAAATTGTATCTCCCGTAACCGTCGCTCCTGTTTCTGATCTTCGGGGGATTTTTTTGGTATGGCGCTGATATCGTGAGTCGTGGCACTGACAATGGGCGGTGCGGGGTCGGACATCAGATCCCGGCGAACTCAACGACGGGCTTCTTGTTCGCATCAAGCAAGCCAATCGTCTGATCGGCTTTTCGTGCTTTTTGGATAGAGATGAACATTGTTACAGCGCGGGCAACAATCTCGCCCGGTTCAATGCCTATAGCCTTGGCCAGCGTTTCGATCTCGCTGTTTGCCGATGGAGACATCGCCAAATCAAAATGGATTTTGTCGCTCAGTGAGGTCGCCATCAGTCACCATCCTTCAGCAAGGATATAAGCCCTCCGGAGACCTCGTGCAACGGTTGGCCATCAAGAGTTAGGCCCCTCATAGGCATCGACGATCCGCCCGACGATCGGATGGCGCACCACTTCCGACGAGTTGAACCGCAGCGTCGCAATCCCCGGCACGCCGTCAAGGCGTCTGACGGCGTCGGCAAGCCCGGACTTGTTGGGATCGGGCAGATCGACCTGGTTGGGATCACCGCAGATCACCATCCGCGAGCCCTGGCCAAAGCGCGTCAGGAACATCTTCATCTGGAGCGGCGTGGTGTTCTGCGCCTCGTCCAGGATGACGAATGCTTGTGCCAGGGTCCGGCCGCGCATGAAGGCGAGCGGCGCAATCTCGATCTCGCCCGATGCGATGCGTCGCTCGACCTGTTCGGACGGCAACATGTCATACAGCGCGTCATAAAGCGGGCGCAGATAGGGATCGACCTACTCGCGCATGTCGCCTGGCAGGAAGCCGAGCCGCTCACCGGCCTCGACCGCCGGGCGTGACAGGATCAGCCGGTCAACCGATCCGGCGACCAATTGGCTGACGGCTTGTGCAACGGCGAGATAGGTCTTGCCGGTACCCGCCGGTCCAAGTGCGAAAATCACATCATCGCGCCCGAGCGCTTCCATGTACCGGATCTGCGTCGGGGAGCGCGGCACAATTGTTTTGCGCCGGGTTCGGATCATCACCGGTGCCGCACCGCCAGCATCGGCGCGAACCAGGCCCTCCAGAGATGGGTCGCTTGACACCGAAATCGCGCCCTCGACGTCCCCGACATCAACGGGTTGACCCTGCGCGAGGCGGTTGTAGAGCCCGGTCAGCACATCGCGTGCCCGCGCCGCAGCCTCCGCCTCTCCCTCGATCGTCAATCGTTCACCGCGCGCCGCGATATAGACCCCAAGGCGGTTTTCGATGGCGATCAGGTTGGTGTCATATTGTCCGAACAGCGCGCCCAGCAGCTGCGGTCGGTCGAACTCGATTTCAAGGCGGACGCGGTCATCTGCGGCGGGCCGAGAGGTGGATTTCGGGGCGGCCCGGCTGGGCGCTGAGGGTTTTCTGGACACTTAGGCGGCGGCCTGCATGAGCGATCCTTCGAGGCTGAGGGGTCCGGCGGACAGGATATCGACGGTCACGATGTCACCAATTTGCAGGCCCGGCGCCGTAACATGCACCGATTGCAGCCAGGGTGATTTGCCAATCAATTGGCCGGGACGGCGTCCGGTCCGTTCGAGCAGGACATCGCACCGAAGTCCGACACTCGCGGCGTTAAAGGCCGCTTGCTGCTCGCCGAGAAGTGCCTGCAGCCGGGCCAACCGCTCGGCTTTCAAATCCTCGGGTACCTGATCATCCATCGTCGCAGCGGGCGTCCCGGCTCGCGGCGAATATTTGAACGTATAGGCCTGAGCATATCCCACCGCGCGAACCAGCGACAGCGTGTCCTCGAAGTCCTGCGCGGTCTCGCCGGGGAAACCGACGATGAAATCACTTGAAACCGCAATGTCGGGGCGCGCCGCTCGTAACTCGGCGACGGTTGCCAGGTAGCTGTCGGCGGTGTGGGCGCGGTTCATGCGCTTTAGGATTCGGCTCGATCCCGACTGCACGGGTAGGTGCAGATATGGCATCAATTCAGGTATTTCGGCGTGAGCCAGGATCAATTCCGACGTCATGTCCCGTGGGTGCGATGTCATGTAGCGCACCCGCGCCAGACCGGGGATCGCAGCAATACCGCGCAACAGGTCCGCAAAACCGGTCCCGCCATGCGTGTAGGCGTTCACATTCTGGCCGAGCAGTGTCAGCTCCCGCGCACCGCCTGCAACGAGTGCCTCGGCTTCCGAAATCAGCTGATCGGCGGGTCGTGAGGTTTCCGCGCCGCGCGTATAAGGCACCACACAGAAGGTGCAGAATTTGTCGCAGCCTTCCTGAATGGTCAGGAAGGCCGACGGTGCCGAGATCGCGGCCCGGCGCGGCAGGAGGTCAAATTTCGATTCAGCCGGCATGTCGGTGTCAATTGCCCGCCCGCGGCGCAGCAGGTCGGGCAGCCGGTGGTAGGCTTGCGGACCGACGACGACATCGACAGCAGGCGCGCGCCGCATGATTTCCGGCCCTTCGGCCTGGGCAACGCAACCGGCAACAACGATGCGCGGTGCGCCGCCTTGCCGTGCCCGCAGCCGACCGACATCCGAATAGACTTTGTCCGTCGCCTTTTCGCGGATGTGGCAGGTGTTGAGCACCACCACATCGGCGCCTGCGACATCGGGTGCAGCCGTCAGGCCGTCAGCAGCCAAAGCCTCGCCGATTCGCTCGCTGTCATAGACGTTCATCTGACAGCCAAACGTTTTGACGAAAAAGGTCTGGGGTTTAGGGGCGGGGACAGCCGAACGCATTGGGTCGACTATAGCGGCGATCCGGCTGGCCCGAAAGCCCCAGCGACCAGAGGCTAAGCCTTGGCTGGCTTGAAGGTCATCGCGTCGCCATTCATGCAGTAACGCAGTCCCGTCGGGGTCGGACCGTCGTCGAAGACATGGCCGAGATGCCCGCCGCAGCGGTGGCAGTGGACTTCGGTGCGGGTCATAAAAAAGCTCCGGTCCACCGTGGTCCCGACGCCGCCCTTCAGGGGGTCGGTGAAACTGGGCCAGCCGGTCCCGCTTTCAAATTTCGCCGATGAGGCAAACAGCGGCAGGTCGCAGCCAGCGCAATAGAAGGTCCCCACCCGGTGTTCGCGATTGAGCGCGCTGGTCCCGGCGCGCTCTGTTCCATGGCCGCGCAACACGTAGAATTGCTCAGGGTTGAGCCGTTTTTGCCATTCGGCATCGGTGTAGGTCACGGTGAACGATTTCGAGGCTGCGGCCACCTGTGTGGTACTGCCGACCCCGACGGCTGCGGCTATCGTGCCGAGGAATGTGCGCTTGGTCATGTGTGAAATCCTGTGATCCATACCGACAGATACGCGCAAAAGCCTGAAAGGGTTACCGGGATTTGCGAAATTTCTGATTTGTCCACAGCCCTGTCCCCAACACCGTCCACGCCAATCTGCGCCGCGCCTGTCGACGTTGGCCGCCCGACGTGGGAAGAGGCAGCATGGCCATCACTCCGCTTCGCGCTGTCGACACAACAGCCGCTGATCCCGCAATCCTACCCCAGAATCTGGAGGCGGAGGCCGCGTTGCTGGGCGCGCTGATGATCGACAACCGGTTGGCCGAGGATGTCCAGCTGAAACTGCGCGCTGAGCATTTCTTCGAGCCGCTGCACGCCCGCATCTATGAGCAGGTGCTGAAACTGGTTGACCGGAACATGGTCGCCAATCCGGTGACGATGCGCCCGTTGTTCGAGGCGGACAGCGCCGCCTATCTGGCCGAGCTGACCCAGAATTCGGCGGCGCTGTTGGCCGCGGGAGACTTCGCGCAGCAGATCTATGACCTCGCACTGCTGCGGGAATTGATCACCGTTGGCCGTGATCTGGTGACGGCGGCGCTCGATACTTCCGATGACATCGACCCGCAGGCCCAAGTGCAGGCCGCCGAAATGGCGCTCTATAAGGTCGCCGAACAGGGGGAGGTGTCGGGGTCTGTCAAGAATTTCCACCAGTCGGCGACGCTGGCGGTCCAGATGGCGGAGCGCGCCCTGAAATCCGGTGGCAATCTGTCGGGCATCACCACCGGCCTCAACGGCCTCAACACCAAGCTCGGCGGGTTGCACCGCTCCGATCTGGTGATCCTTGCCGGTCGTCCGGCGATGGGAAAAACCGCGCTCGCGACCAACATCGCCTTTGCTGCGGCGCAGCGCCTGATGAAGGACAAGGATTTCGGCACCGCTGCGACCGAAAGCTCCGGGGCCGGCGTCGCGTTCTTCAGCCTTGAAATGTCCGCCGATCAGCTGGCGACGCGTATTCTTGCCGAACAGTCCGGGATCAGTTCGGAATCGCTGCGGATGGGCAAGATCAGCCAGGAGGAATTCCGCCGTCTGGCCCGCGCCGCCACTGAATTGCAGGATTTGCCGCTGTTCATCGACGATACGCCGGCGCTGACCATTGCGGCGCTGCGGACCCGGGCGCGGCGGCTGAAACGTCAGCGCGGCATCGGGCTGATCGTCGTCGATTACCTCCAGCTTCTGCAGGGCACCGCGAAGAACGCCTCGGAAAACCGGGTGCAGGAAATCTCTGAAATCACCCGCGGGCTGAAGACGCTGGCCAAGGAATTGAACGTGCCGGTGCTGGCGCTGTCGCAGCTCAGCCGCGCGGTCGAGCAGCGCGAGGACAAGCGACCGCTGCTGTCCGACCTTCGCGAATCCGGCACGATCGAGCAGGATTCGGACATCGTTATGTTTGTGTACCGGGAGGAATATTACCACGCCTCCAAAAAGCCCGAGGACGGCGGCGACAAGTTTCAGCAGTGGCTCGAAAAGGCGCACCGGATTGAGGGCATGGCGGAGGTGATCGTCGCCAAACAGCGTCACGGCTCGACCGGTATCGTTGAACTGGCGTTCCACAAACAGACCACCAAGTTCAGCGACCGCGCCCATGAAGGCGGGGTTCCCGACCGCTACGAATAGGGTCTGGACTCCTTGCGGATTTCATAGACGACGTGCCGGACGCGGGTGCCGTCTGAACGCGTCATAAAACTTTCGCGGGCCGACAGCGTGCCGCCGATTTTCTCCATCGCCCGCCGCGAGCGCAGATTATCCTCGCCAACCCGGAAGCAAACCTGATCGACAAGCCCGAACGCATGATCCAGCAGCAGGCGCTTGACCTCGCGGTTGGTGGTGCCGCCCCAATGGCTGCGCGCCAGAAATGACCAGCCAATCTCGACCTCAGGCGCAGCCGGATCGGGTTGATAATAGCGCGATGACCCGATCACCGCCCCGCTGCGTCGTTCGCTGACGATCATCGCGCCACCGCTCGCCAGCGCCTCGGCAAAAAAGGCGCGAAACACCGGTTCTTCATGGCGGTTTGACATCGGGTGCTGGGCCCACAGCAGCGGGTCCGCCGCGACGGCGTAAAGCGCCGACCAATCCCCGGGAACCAGCGGCCGGAGGTCGACCGTCGGGCCGGTGAGCGTGGGTTGCCAATCAAACATCAAACCACCCCAATAATCCGGCACATGGTATCCCGCCAGTTATCACGCCAACGTGAAAACACCAAAATCCAGGGCGGGACTGTTGTTTCGACGAGGCGGCCGGCATAGCCTTGGTCAAGCAAAAGGGCCGGAGCATTTGCCCACCCCGGTTCCCAGCTGGTAGCTTTCTCGATTCGTGCTAGGCACGCGAAAACAGATTGGGGGAGGACCTGCCATGGTCGGCAAGATCGGGCGCACCATCAAGGACTCGACGCCTTGGTGGCCGGCGAAACCCCGGCCGCCGAAGGGCGCACCCAACATCCTGGTGGTGCTCTTCGACGACGTCGGCTTCTCCGACTTCGGCTGCTACGGCTCGCCGATCGAGACGCCAACCATCGATCGCCTCGCCGCCGGGGGCCTGCGCTACACAGGCTTCCACACCACGGCGATGTGCTCGACCACTCGGGCAGCATTGCTGACCGGACGGAACCATCATAGCGTCGGGGTGGGATGCCTCGCCAACTTCGACAGCGGCTATCCGGGCTATCGCGGCAAGATCGCCAAAGAGGCCGGCATCCTGCCCGAGATGCTGCGCCCGCACGGCTACCGTAACTACATGCTGGGCAAATGGCATGTGACGCCGCTGACCGAGAGCGGTGCCACCGGGCCGTTCGACGGCTGGCCGCTGGGCCGGGGCTTCGACCGTTTCTACGGCTTCCTGGATGCGGAGACCGACCAGTATTCGCCTGAGCTGGTGCGCGACAACACGCCGGTCGCGGCGCCCGGGACGTACGAGACCGGCTATCACCTGACGCAAGACCTGATCGATCAAGCCATCCGCTACATCGCCGACCACACGGCCGACGCTCCCGACACTCCCTGGCTGACCTGGATCGGCCTCGGCGCCTGCCACGCGCCGCACCAGGCGCCCCGCGACCTGATCCTGAAATACGACGCCGTATTCAATGAAGGCTGGGACGTGGAACGCGAGCGGCGGGTGACGCGACAGAAAGCCATGGGAATCATTCCGGCCAACACCGTCCTGCCACCGCGCAACGACCGTGTCCGCGCCTGGGCCGACCACGCCCCAGACGAGCATAGGGTCTTCACCCGACTGCAGGCCGCCTACGCCGCCATGCTCGAGCATGCCGACCAGCATCTAGGGCGGCTGCTGTCCTTTCTGGAGGACGCGGGCCTGAAGGACGACACACTGATCCTGGTCCTCTCGGACAACGGTGCCAGTCAGGAAGGCGGACCCCTGGGCATGGTCAACGCGATGGGCCCCTTTAACGGCAAGCCCGAGCCCATGGCCGAAAAGCTGGCCCGCATCGATGATATCGGCGGACCCGACACCCACACCAATTTTCCGCTTGGCTGGGCCATGGCCAGCAATACGCCGCTCCGGCGCTACAAGCAGAACACCCACGGCGGCGGCATCCGTGATCCGCTTGTGCTGAACTGGCCGGCAGGGATCAAGGCGGCGGGCGAAACCCGACCGCAGTTCATCCACGCTAGTGACGTGGTACCGACCCTGCTGGAGATGCTGGGTCTCACGCCGCCGGACAGTATTGCGGGTGTGGAGCAGATGCCGCTGGAGGGCTCCAGCTTTGTCGCTTCCCTGAGTGACCCCGCCGCACCCGCCAAGAGCGAGCCGCAGTATTTCGAGATGTTCGGCCACCGGGGCCTGGTGAAGGACGGTTGGAAGGCAGTTGCCTATCACCCGCCGGGTCGACCGTTCGAGGACGACGTCTGGGAGCTATACCACCTCGAGCAGGACTTCTCGGAAAGCCGCGACCTCGCCGCCGAGCACCCGGAGAAGCTGGAAATGCTGAAGGCCGAGTGGTGGCGGCTGGCGGAGGCGGGCAAGGTCCTGCCGCTGGACGACCGCTTCGGCCCCCGGTTCGCGGAGAACGCCGAGCGCTTCCACGGGGCCCGCACGCGCTTTGTGTTTCACAAGGGCATGGGCCACGTCCCCACCGACGTGGCGCCGGACGTGCGCAGCCGCAGCTACCACATCGAGGCCGACGTCAGCATCGAGGCTGGCGCCGAAGGGGTGCTGATCGCTCACGGCGACATGACCAGCGGCTATTCGTTGTTCCTGCGAGACGGCCGGCTGGTCCATGATCTCAACATCGGTGGGACCCACGCCGTGGTGGTCAGCGACCGACCGGTGGAGCCCGGTCACCACCAGCTGGGCGTCGCGGTGCGGCCAGGACCCGACGGGCGGCGGATCGTGCTGTTGATTGACGGCGTCCCGGCGGGCGAAACCACGACGTCGTTGGGCTTCCACACCCTGATCAGCTGGTCGGGCCTCGACATCGGCCTGGACCGCGGAAGCCCGGTCAGCGACTATGCCGCCCCGTTCGCGTTCACCGGCCTGCTGCGCAAGGTAACCGTGACCATGAACGACGATCAGGCGCTGGACGGTGACGCCGTCGGCGAAGCGGAGATGGCACGGCAGTAGCGGAACGGTACGAGTAAAGGACCGAGTCGTGTTGAGAAAGCGTCGGAATATGGGCGGTCGCTAAAGCAGCAAAGTCGTGACGCCGTTCGCCAAGCCCGCTGTGGCCATCACCTGATCCAGCGTGGCGACGGCAAGCCCATGACGTCGCGCGATCGCCAGATGAAGCGCATCGCTGGCGCGCAAATTCTGTTCGGGCCGATGCAACATGCTGGTCGCGGTCGCGACATCCGATGCAGTGATCTGGCAGGACAATAATCCGGCAGCCCGGAGCATTCGCCATTCCGCAAAGGCAGCCTCCCGGGCTGACAGGGCCAGATGACCGGTGCGGACCTTCAGCGACAAAGCGCTAGCGATTTCGGTTTCCACCCATTCGCTGGTGTATAACGAACCCGCCGCCCCTTGGACCTCAAGCCATGCAGTGACCTTTGCCGTCGCCGCTTCCGCCGTCAGGGCTGCAACAAGCACCGACGTATCGACGTAATATGGCATCAATAGTCCATGTCACGCATCTCGCGGACGAATTCGCCGGCACCGATCTGCTCAAAGGGCATCCGCGCCTGATGCGCGCGCAGCCTTTCGATATCGATCCGCTTTTGCGGCGGCTCATCCGCGACGATGCGGACAGCGCTGCGGCCACGTCTGGTGACACGCACCTCTTCACCCTGTTCGGCCAAGCTGACCAATTCGCTGAACCGCGCCTTGGCCTCCGCCAGATTATAGCTCGCCATTTTTGGCTCCTGACCAACTTACTTGACCAACATAGTCGCATGGAGGGCAGCACGCAAGATTTGCCGGGTCCGTCCTAGGCCAAGAACCACGATCAGGATTTCCAACCGGGCTGGGATGTGATCCAAGCTTTCTGTCGATAGTGAGATTTGGATAGCTGGAGAGTTTTGGTTGAATGACCGGCAATTGTCCCGGTTACAGCCGCAGTTGCCGAACAAGCCGCGCGGGGTTCTGGGGGTTGATGATCGACGGGATTGTGCATGTTTTGCAATCGGGTTGTCGGTGGAAGGATGCGCCTGCCGAGGTGTTGATCGACAGTACGCACGTCAAGGCGCACCGCACGGCGGCGGGCGGAAAAGGGGGTCTGCGTCCAGGCGATTCGCGTCAGCCGGGGCGGGCGCAACACCAAAATCCACGCGCTCCCCGATGGTCAGGGTCGACCGCTCACCTTTATCCTGACCCCGGGTCAGACCGCCGACTGCAAGGTTGGCGAGCACTTGCTGGCGGTCCTGCCGCCACACTGCATCGTCCACGCTGACCGGGCTTATGACAGCAACCGGCTCCGTGAGGTGATTGAGGCGCAGGATGCCGTTCCAAATATACCGCCAAAATCCAATCGCCGCTGGAAATGCTGGTTGGCTTTGCCGCCCTGCGGGTCAGTAAAGCCCGCTACAAGGTGCGCAATGCATTCTGTCGCCTCAAAGCCTGTCGGTGAATAGCCACCCGCTAGAAAAACCCGCCACCAATTTCCTCGGAGACATCAACCTTGCCGCAGCCATCATGTGGTGGTTATGAGGCTTGGCCCTGATGAAGATACACGGTCGGTTGGTAGAATTTCTGTCCATTTTGCACGAGATACCGGAAAGGTCGGATGTAAGTGTGTTGAATTTGGATGCTGAGGTGGTGGCATGGTTAGCCGAACGGAGCCTTTTGGTACGGTTGGGAGGGCTGTCGGCGTGAGAACGGGCCGAGCGGTCCAGCTGGCGTGTGGCTTGCTGATTTTCGGCTTGGCCGAGGCGCGGCCATCGGCTGCGGAGCCTAGGCCGGACGATGCCCAAGCCGATGCAGAAGCAGAAATTGTTGTGGTCGGATTGGGGGATCAATTTCGCTTAACTGGTAAGCAGCTGCGGGCAGCGGTTTCAGAATTTCGGAAGGGGCGCTCTAGCTATGCACCAGATAGCAAGCTATTCTTTAGGGTTCGGGTCGGCGAGCGCGATGGCTTGGAACTCGCGCTCCGGTTGGGTGGGCAACTTGTCCCGCTTGTTCTTGATGCTGACGGCAGCTTCACGCTTCCCGAACTTGGGGAGGGCGATCTACGGCTGGTCGCAAATCGTGGCCGCACCCGCATCACCGTTACACCTGTTATTCTGTCAGTCGGGACCGATGACAGCCATCGACGGCTCGGAGACCTTCGGCTTCAATGCCGGGTCGAGTGGGCGCTCGTGCGAACAGAAGTCTCGTTGTTTTTCGCTGGTATGTATGAGGCAGCTGGTGGGTGCGCGAGTAAGAGATTTGATTATTTTGCCAGCGCAGGGCGGGCGGTTGCAAGTGGACGGATCCATGATGGGTTGGTTCAGCGGCTGTTGCAGACAAGCCCGGGCGGATCATTTCGTCCTCCAATCTCGGACAGAGTTCTTCCAAATGACTCTCAAATTGAACTGACATTTCGTTAAGATGCGCACTGGTGCGCGCTTGTTTCTCTTGCTTGCGATTGCCCAAGCGCCGTCGGCCGGAATGTCACAGGAGATCGTTACCGCCGAGCAGGCGCTGGCGCACTACCGCGTCGTTACATCGGTCACGACAATGAGGTGTGCAGCCATTGATGACGATGCGGAGATTGTCGTATGCGGCACTCTGCGGCGCCCGTCGCCGCGCTTGCCTCTTCCGGACGAAGCGCATGAAATTGGGGAGCGTGTCCGCCTTGTCCCCGGTGAAATGCCGCGGGCCGATTTGGGTCGGCCCTGTCCATCTCGGGGCTGCCAGATTGGGGGCGGCTCGCTGTTCGACATCGTTGGCAAGATATTCAGCGCGTTGACCGAATAGCCTTGGTCAAGCAAAAGGGCCGGAGCGTCGCCGCTCCGGCCCTTTGTCCGTCGGGTTGACCGGAGCCCTTACGCTTCGGCGGTGGCGACATCGATCTTGATGCCGCGGCCCATTGTCGAGCTGACGGCGATCTTTTGCAGATATTTGCCCTTGGCGCCTGACGGCTTGGCCTTGACGATCGCGTCGAGGAAGGCGGTGAAATTCGCCTGAAGATCCTCGGCCGGGAACGACGCCTTGCCGATGCCCGAATGGATGATCCCGGCTTTTTCGACGCGGAACTCAACCTGGCCGCCCTTGGCTGCCTTGACGGCATCGGCGACGTTCATCGTGACGGTGCCAAGCTTGGGGTTTGGCATCAGGCCCTTGGGACCGAGCACCTTGCCGAGACGGCCAACCAGACCCATCATGTCAGGCGTTGCGATGCAGCGGTCAAAATCGACCTTGCCACCCTGCACAATCTCCAGCAGGTCCTCGGCGCCAACGATGTCGGCCCCGGCGGCGGCAGCTTCCTCAGCCTTGACGCCCTTGGCGAACACCGCGACGCGCACGGTCTTGCCGGTGCCCTTGGGCAGGGTGACAACGCCGCGGACCATCTGGTCGGCGTGGCGCGGATCAACGTTCAGATTGATCGCGACCTCGATGGTCTCGTCAAACTTCGATGTCGCGTTGGAACGGGCAAGGGCAATGGCGTCGGTCACGCTGTACAGCTTCTCGCGGTTGACGGTGGCGTCTTGCGCCTTTTGCTTTTTGGTCATGGCCATCGCGATTAACCCTCCACAACTTCGAGGCCCATCGAACGGGCCGAGCCCTCGATGGTGCGCGTTGCCATTTCGATGTCGTTGGCGTTCAGATCGGCCATCTTCATCTCGGCGATCTTGGTCAGTTCCGACCGCTTGATCTTGCCGATGAAGCCCTTGCCGGTGGTGGCCGAACCGGACTTCAGGCCAGCGGCCTTCTTGATGAAATAGGTCGCCGGTGCCGACTTGGTTTCGAACGAGAAACTGCGATCCGCATAGACGGTGATGACGGTTGGGATTGGCATCCCGTTCTCCATCTCCTGGGTGCGGGCGTTGAATGCCTTGCAGAATTCCATGATGTTGACGCCGCGCTGTCCGAGCGCCGGGCCGATGGGCGGGCTGGGGTTGGCCTTGCCCGCCGGGACCTGCAGCTTGATATAGCCGGTAATCTTCTTCGCCATGGTGGCGATGTCCTCTCACTCTGTTGACGGCAGGCCAGCGCCACAGCGGCACCGACCCGTCCGGTTCAAGTTTAGCGGTCCAGACGGCGTTGCCCGACCAAAGATCAGGCGCGGCCTCCCGCAGTCTCCCAAGGCCTGATGGCGATGAGACCGGCGGCGTTTAGCGGAAAACGTGGGATAAGGAAAGGGCCGCGCCGATCGCCCGGTCGCGCCTGATGGCGGCCGGGAGACAACGAGGACCGGCGCGTTCCGTGCAACGACGCTCGGGGCTCGGTGGCTGACGACGTTTGTAGCATAGCCGCACCGAGGCTAGTGTCCGGAGCCTTGGCCCGGCG
>JAYVLC010000063.1:0-11907 GCA_043759675.1 Sphingosinicellaceae bacterium | reverse complement strand
GCCCTGGCCATCCTGCTCCGCCACAATTGCGGATCAGAGATCGTGACCGATTCGGAACTCGACGCTGCACTTGTGATACTGACGCAAGCGACGGGCTTGGGCTCAACCGTGTCAGGAGCCGCCGGACTGGCAGGGTTGCTGCACTGCGCACGACGCGACGAGCTTCGCCGCCCACACGATCTCAATGCCCAAAGCAGCGTCTTGCTCTGCATCACCGAAGCAGCCGTGCCATCAGCGGCAATCCCTTGAAAGGCGTACAATGATTGATCATCTGGAAATCCGCACCCGGAAGCTGGCGGAGACCGTCGCCTTCTACCGGGAAATTCTGGCCCCGCTCGGCTATGCACTGGTCGTCGATGGCCCCGCCAAGGGCTTCGGCCATGACGACAGGCTCGATTTCTGGGTGGTGGAGGGCGAACCTTCGGTGGACGTGCATTATGCGTTCAATGCGGTTTCGCGCGCGCAGGTTCATGCCGCCTTCGATCGCAGCAATACCGCCGGCGGCAAGCAGGACCGTGCGCCGCTGCTCGCTCCGCATATCCACCCCGGTTACTATGCTGGCTACGCGCGTGACCCCGACAATCGGCTGGTGGAATTTGTGTGTCACACCGTCGAATGACCTGAACGGTCGTCGCTGCACCGGTCGTGCCACCTTGCCCTGAGACAGCGCCGGTGGCGGAGAGGGTGGGATTCGAACCCACGGTGCGCTTACACGCACAACGGTTTTCGAGACCGTCCCGATCGACCACTCTGGCACCTCTCCGCAAGGGGCAACGCCGATGGGGCGCAGTCGAGGGGCGGCATATAGGCGAAGGGGGGTGGGCTTGCCAAGCTTTGCGGTGCCAAGTCGACGCAACCTCTTTCCCACCGCGACTGCATTCCTATATTGGTTGCGTTGCCCGTTCCGGCGGCTAGGATGATGCACAGCCCATGACGACGATCCCGCACGATCCCCTCCTCCCGCCGGGAGAGGCCCCGACCGCCACCTTCGGGCTGGGCGATGTCGTGCGGCACAAGCATTTCCCGTTCCGGGGCATCATCTTTGATGTCGACTTCCAGTTTGCCAATAGCGAGGAATGGTGGGAGGCGATCCCCGAGGAAGTCCGGCCGCACAAGGACCAGCCGTTTTATCACCTGCTCGCTGAAAATGATGATTCGGCCTATGTTGCCTATGTCAGCCAGCAGAACCTGCTTCCCGACACATCGGGTGAGCCCGTGCGCCACCCGGCCATCGCACAATTGTTCGAGGACGGTGGCGACGGGCGGTATATCCTGAAACGGCAGCACGCGAATTAGGGCGGGGACTTCACATGCTGCCTGCGTCGCGGCACTTTGCTCAGGTTTAGCGGCGGGCGAGTGCGATGTAGCCCGGATTAGGATAATCTAGTGCGCCGCCCAGTCCGGCAGGTTCCGAGGCAGATACAAGCGTATCGAAGGACCGGACAACGCTGATTATGGTCGCACGTCTCGCAATAGCAAGCGCACGAATTTCGGTTGGATCATTCGCGACCAGAACAATCATCTCAGTCATGGATGGTCTCCTCAAGGTTTTGTCAATTGCGCCCTGCTGGCATCGCCAAGACGGGCAAAGAGGGCGGCGGCAATAGTGGCATCGGTTGCCGTGCGAAGTTCTTTCAGCCGACTGGCATCAGCAGTTTTCGTCGCCAGAATGGCGTCGATTCTGGCGTTGCGAACATCAGTGGCCAGCGCCCAGAATATTTGGAATCGGTCAAGGTCACTTGCGGCGATACGTGACACATTCGCCTGAAGCTCGCTTTGCGCCGTTGCCTGTTCGAGCTTGGCATAAAAATACTCGATGCATTTGTCCTGGAGCGTTTTCCCGCCCGATTTTATGACTTTGGTTAGTGCACCCGAAGTGCTGTCGAGAGCTTTGATGCAGAGCAATTCAAACTCATCGACGGCATAATTCAGGCGAACAATATTCTCGACCGCTGCCGTGACTTCCCGGATGCTTTCAGGCTTGGCCTGATCGAGGCCACCTGCACCGGAATTCCCCTGCACCGATGATGATGCGCTGGTCACCAAGCCGCCGCCAGCGTTCAGCGCCTGCTTGATCGTCGCCAGATTGTCATTCGCTGTCTTGAGCTTTGCCTGCGCCGCCACCTGCGCCGCTGTGGCCTTGTTACATCCTTCGACCTTGTCTTTCAGGGTGTCGCCCGGATTGGCGGGGTCGCTGGCGGCCGCAATCTGCTTGCATGCATCATTTTTTGCCCCGTCCTTGCTGGCTTCGGCATAGGCATCATTGGCATCTTTTTCGGCTTTCTGGGCGGTGGCCTGCGCCTTTTGCGCTGCATCGACAGTCACCACCGCGTCCGCAGCCGAGCCGCCACCAGCGGTCTCCCCGAAGCTGCCGATCACGGTTGCCTTGGGCATCACGACTCCGGTCAATTGCTCGATCGCCAGGGTCGCGACGATCAGGCGCTGGTCACGAGCGGCCTGCACCGAAAGCTCAAGCCACCCGATGCCATTGTTTATGAACCGCTCGCAGGTACGATACATCTCTTCCTTGAGCAGGTTGACGGTTTGCGTCCTGCCGATTGTCGACGCCTGCTCCGATGATGACCCCGAAAAACCCAGGCCGACGCTGATATTTGCGGGCGTCCCGCTCTGACCGAAACTGCCATTGGCTGTTGCCGCGGCGGCGTTGACCGCAAAGACATCCGGACTCGGCTCGGCACAGACCATCATGCGACCGAATGGCTCGGTTCCAGGCACAGCTGCACCAGGAACCGTGATGATCGCGCGTTGTTTCGCATCGATTAGCTGCACGCCCGCTGCGTTGACCGGCAATCGCACATTGCGGTGGATCGAGTTGAACTCCGCGCCACAGCCCGCCAGCAGGCTGGCTGCCAGCCCGAGTGTCACTAATTTCGCCGATATTGCTTTTTGATAGTTCAGCATCACCAATATCTTCCCTGGTTCCTCCTGATGACGATGGCTGAATCCCGATCCCATCCCGCGTGACGCGCATCACGCTTGCCATTATTTGATGACGCCCACGCACAACTCTGCCACCTTCGGCGAATCAACTGGGGGTGGCATGGTGGGGACCAGCACAGCACCGGAGACGCAGCCGCGCTTTCGCGCGTTCATCAGCTATAGCCACCGCGATGCCGCGATTGCCGGGTGGCTGCATCGCAGCCTTGAGGGATATCGCATCCCCAAACATCTGATCGGTAGCGAGACCCTGTTCGGGCCGGTGTTGGCCCGCCTCACGCCCATCTTCCGGGACCGGGAGGACCTGCCCGCCGCCACCGATCTGTCGGCGGCGGTCAAGGCGGCGCTCGCGGTGTCTGACAGCCTGATCGTTATCTGCTCGCCCGCTGCGGCGGCGTCGCCATGGGTGACCCGCGAGATCGAGACGTTCCACGCGCTGCACCCGGACCGCCCGGTGCTGCTGGCGATTGCGGACGGGGAACCTGCCGATTGTTTCCCGCCCGCGATCCGCGCGCTCGCCGCCGAGCCTCTGGCTGCTGATCTGCGCAAATCGGGTGACGGGCGGCGGCTCGGGCTGTTGAAGCTGGTTGCCGGGATCACCGGCCTGCCGCTCGACCGGCTGGCCCAGCGCGATACGCAGCGGCGGCAGCGGCGCGTGATGGCCGTCACGCTGGCGGCTCTCGCTGGCCTGATACTGATGTCGGTGCTGCTGGCGCTCGCTGTCCTTGCGCGATCCGAGTCCGAGCGTCAGCGGCAACAGGCAGAAGGGCTTGTGGAATATATGCTGACCGACCTGCGAGACAGACTGAAGGGCGTCGGACGCTTGGACGTGATGACGGCGGTCAACGAGCGGGCGATGGCCTATTATGGCGCGCAGGGCGATCTGGAGAGCCTGCCCCCCGAGAGCCTCGAGCGCCGCGCGCGGATTCTGCATGCGATGGGAGAGGATGACGAGAAGCGAGGCAACACCGCTCTGGCGCTGGCAAAGTTTACGGAGGCAAGCCGGACGACAGCGGCTTTGTTGGCAGCCAGTCCAGGTGATCCGGAACGGATATATGGTCATGCCCAAAGCGAATATTGGGTGGGCGAAGTTGCTTTCCACGCCCGCGACATCGCGACCGCCAAAGCGCACTTCAAATCCTACAAGCGGCTCGCGGACCGATTGGTTCAGAGTGACCCGAACAATCCGAGGTGGCTGAAGGAAGAGGGGTTTGCGACCGGCAATCTGTGCACATTGGCGTTGCGGCGTCCGGTCGCGGTTGATGACGCGCTTGATGCCTGTTCTGCTTCGCTCCGCTGGATGGCCAAAGCCACGAGGCATGATCCGTCGGATGCCGAATCCGCCGAAAGTATGCCGAACCGTCATGCATGGCTGGCTGATGCCTTGCAGGCTGCTGGTCGATCGCGCGAGGCGCTTGGGCACCGGCGCGAACAGCTGCGGATGGCCGTTGCGTTCTCAGCAGCGACCCCGGATGATGCTGGCCTTCTTGAACTGGTCGCGCGCGCGCAGATCGGACTTGCGCAAGGGCTTGTGGACCAGGGCGATGCGCGTGATCTCAGTACCGCGCATGACGCGGTCCGTGCAGCATGGGTAATAATCGACCGCCTAGAAGCAATCGACCCCGCAGATCGTAGCCGGACCCGGCTAAAGGACAAGCTGCGCGCCGTTCAGGGCAGAATCAGCGAAGGAGAACGACAATGACCCAAAAACAAAACGTCGCCATGAAGACAGCCCTCTCGATTTTCGCCAGTGAACAAACGAGAATGCGTTCAACTCCTCCAATTGGGAGCAGCGTACCAACAGCAGCGGTCGTCGCTTTGCTGGGTCTCCAAAAGACAGGACAACGCTGGAATCTCGACTTTACCGGCGGATCAACACACCCCGCCTTGCCGCAAGGTGGGATAAATGCTCTCTTAGCAGAAATCAAGAAAATCGATCATGGCGGGCACGTTGCTAAACCACCGAAGGACGGAGACACAAACGCGTTCCCGAAACCACGCGGCAGAATGTCGATAAAACCAATTAAAGGAAAGATATCTTATATTATCATCGTTTTGAGCGATGATGTTGATTGGCAATTCCCAGGTAACACCCAAAATAACAAGGATCCATTTACTTTTGGTGTGAAGGTGCCCGGCCAAATTCCAGCCTATTTTGAATACTACTGGAGTCCAACAATAGTAGATGGAAAGATCGCCTATTTCATTGTCAATCAACGGAAATTTGACACCAACAGTGGCTATGTTGCAGGGCATTCATTGAATATCCATGTCGAGTTTGCGGGCCTGAACGGAAGCGCCCCAGTCTCGGTCATCATCGACCCAGAGATCAAGTGGCCCGATGGGAGCGAGTTCTAGCTCCTGATGACCCCGTCCCTCCCCCTCATCATCGCACAGACCCGTGCGGGCGCGCTGGAGCAAGCTTGGCGCTTGTTCCGGGAGGGGGGGTATGAGGCCGCGACCGCCGACCTAGCGGCGCTCGCGGTCAAGGGGCGATTGCTCAAGGACAGTGCGTTGCTCGCAACGGGCGATGAGCGGATGCGACTGTTTGGCGAGGCGGCGGCGGCTTATGCTGCCGCCGATGCGCTGGGGCCGCAGCCCTATTTGTTGATCAATGTGGCGACGCTGGCGTTTCTTGCCGGGGACCGGGCGCGCGCCACCACGGTGGCAGGCGAGGTGCTGGCGCGGCTCGACTCGGGCGCGCCGCTGGCTGAGACGCCCTATTGGCTGGCAGCGACCCGGGCCGAGGCGATGCTGCTGCGCTCCGACGTGCTCGGGGCCGACGCGGCGCTCGGGCGGGCGATCGCGCTCGACCCCGATGCCTGGGACGACCATGCCTCAACCTTGCGGCAATTCCGGCTGATTTTTGCGGCGGTGGGGCTTGATCCGTCGTGGCTTGATCCGCACCGACCGCCGATTTCGCTGCATTTTGCTGGGCACTTGGGAATTGCGGAAACCGGATCGCGGGCGCTGCGCTTGGCGATTGATGAGCTGCTGGCCGAGGAGAGGGTTGGCTTTGGCTATGGCGCGCTGGCGGCAGGGGCTGATATCATCATTGCCGAGGCGTTGCTGGCGCGGCGGGCCGAGCTGCATGTCACCCTGCCAGCGCCGGTTGCGGCGTTCCGGGACCAGTCGGTGCTGCCCTATGGCAGTGGTTGGGCGGCGCGGTTTGATGCCTGTCTGGCGGCAGCGGCGAGCGTTGCTATCGCGACGACGGTTGCAGGTCAGTTTGAGCCGCTGGCGACCGCACTCGCCGCCGATCTGGCGATGGGGGCCGCCGGGCTCAATGCTCGTCGCCTGGAAACCTTTGCCGCGCAATTGCTGATCACCGATGGCGGGCCGCTGCCGTTCGGCGGCGGGACCAACACCGCCCGCGACGGCGGCATCTGGGCCGCAACGGACCGCCCGCAGCACATCATCAGCTGGCCGCGCACCGCCAATGTCGCGGCGTCAAGCCGGGTGGCCGAGGGGCGGCCGGACCGGCGGCTGGCAGCGCTGCTGCATCTCAGTTTCGAAGGGTTGGACGGGCTGGACGATGCCGGTTTTGCGCAGGCACTCGATGAGGTGGTGGCCCCGTTCCGGACCCGCGCTGCTGGGTTGACGGTTCAGCCGGACCTCAGCCTGCCGCTTGGCAACGCGCGGCTGCTGGCGTTTACGTCGGTGGAGGCTGCGTGGCGCTACGCAATGGCGTTGCTGACGCCACCCGCCCTGTTGCTGCCGCTGCGGATTGCCGGCCACTATGGCGTGGCGCACTGGCTTGATGACCCGCCGTCGATTGCGGGGCCGACAATTGTCCGCCTGAACGCGATTGCGACAGCAGCCTTTCCGGGCACTGTGACGGTCAGCGAGACCTTCGCCGCGTCATTGTTTGTGAGCGCCGCCGATCATGTTCACGCCGAATTGGTTGGCGAAGTTGAGGGACTGAGGCTGTTCGCACTTAGCCGGGCGAACCGACCTTAGTAAACCAGGTCTTCCAGCCGGTGCGGGGCGATGATGGTCAGTGTGCCCGCCTCCCGCCGTATCAGGCCGCGCCGTTCAAGCGTACTGATCGTGCGTGACACGGTTTCGCGGGTGGACTGGATGCGCTGCGCCAGCTCGGCGAGGACCGGCGGCGGCGTAATCGTCCGCCCGTCCCCGGTGCGCGCCAACCGCAGCAGTTCGGCATGAACCCGCCCCGGCGCGGACAGTGTCGAGCGTTCGAGCAGTTTTTCGGTCATCCAGCCCAGCCGCCGGACCAGAGACCGCGACAGCAGCAGTCCGACGCAGGCATGTTGTTCAACAAGCGCGACGAAATCAGTGGCCGCAAAGCCTGCGGTTTCGGCCCGGTCCAGCGTTTTCACGTCGGCAGGCTGTTCGGCCGCTGCGTCAATGGCTCCGAACAGGTCGCCGGGCGACACGTCATGAAGGCGCATCATTCGGCCGTCGGCGGTAACGAGCGTTGCGCGGGCGTTGCCGACGATCAGCAGATAGGTGTCCGCACTCGTGTCGCCCTGGCGGACGATGGACGTGCGGGGTGGCCAGGATTTGGCCGTGGCCCGCGCAGCGATGCTGGCAGCTGTTGCCGACGAACAGGCGAACATCTGCTGCAATGCCCCGACAAGTTGCTCCACAGCCAGACCACCCTCCCTGCCCGCTTCGATCAGCAAGCCATGAATAGTCGGCGATGTCCACCGGCCCGGTGCCACAGGGACACCGGGCCGAGGAGATCAGGCTAGAACTTCACCGAAGCGCGCGCATACCATACGCCGCCGTTGATCCCGAAGGGTCCACCACTGCGCGGATAGATTTGGCCATCCGCCAGGCTGCCGGTTACCGGGAACACATTGATTGTTGCCGATTGCTGGAGCTTGTCAGGAAAGGTGTTGAACAGGTTGCTCGCGCCGGCAGTCAGCGTGAAATGCTCGTTCAGCTCATAGCTGACATCCAGATCGGACGTGAATTTCGATCCAAACACCTGAGCACCATAGTCCAGCGCACTCTGCCATGAGCCGTAGTAATTTTGACGGGCATTGACCGTGATATCACCAAACGACCAATTGGCCGACAGGGTCGCACGGTGATTTGGGGCCAGACGCTTGACGTTGATGATCTGATTTGCGCTGAAAACCGCAGGATCAAACTTGGTCACACGGCTCTTGTTGTAATTGTAGGCGAGCGTGAGGTTCAGCTTGCCAGCATCCCCAAGGTCGGTGCGATAGGTGCCGACAACATCAACGCCGTCCGTCACGGTATTGATGGCGTTCACGAAGAAATTGACGTCACCGCCCAGCCCAACCGAGATCAGCGACGGCTGTGCCACCAGATTGGCCGCCGAGACGTTGAAGGTCTGCGAAATGCCGATCCGGTCCTTGACCCTGATGCTGTAGCCATCAACGGTCAGCGTGAAATTCGCCGACGGCTTGGCGACAAAGCCAACGCCATAGTTGGTCGACTTCTCCGGCTTCAGAGCCTTCGCACCAAAGAATTGTGCGATCGAGCTCCCGACCGGATAGGTCCCGGTCTGAACCTGGTTGCCCGACCGGAAATTGGTGGTCAGGATTTCGACATGCTGCTGGCCAGGTGACGGCGCGTGGAAGCCGGTGCCCACCGTGCCGCGGACCGAGAAGGTGTCGGCCAGCTTGTACAGCGCGTTGGCTTTCCAGACGAACGTGCCGCCGAAACTTGCGTAATGTTCGTAGCGGCCCGCAACGCCGCCGCTGAGGGCTTCGGTCAGATCAGCTTCGGCTCCGACATAGGCACCATAGCTGGTCTGGCCAAAGGACCCGGCCGAATTCGGGCTGGTGCCGCCATAGCCGCTGGCTCCCGGAGACCGGCCACCGACCGATCCGGCAGGCGTAAAGACACCCGGGCTGACCAACGTGAACAGGTTCTGGGCAGCGGTAAACGGCCCGACGCCATAGGACTGTGCGTCACCGGCGGTGGCGGTATAGGTTTCACGACGGAACTCGGTGCCTCCCGACAAGGTGATCGGGCTGGCAAGCCCGGCGGCCACCTCATAGGTCAGGTCAAGATTGGCGTCGGTTTCCTCCTGAATCAGCTTGCCGAAGAAAAACGACGACTGCGATTGCGGGCCGAACGACGCGTTGAGCGAATTGGTCATCGACAGACCCAGCGAGTTGCGGCTTCTGGAGGCCGACAGGTCATAGGTGAGACCACCCTCTGATTCGCCCTTATATCCAACCACGCCATAGGCTTGGTTGGTTACGCCGATGAAGCGCGGCGTGAAGCCTGCTGGGTAACGCGACGTAAACAGGAAGGTATTCGCGTCGTTGACGAAACCGCCAGCCGGGCAGGTTGCGTTCCCGGCAGGGCAAGGCGTCAGGAAGAACGGGCTCGCGAAGGCACCATTGCGGTTCAGGTTGATCGTCGCACCGGCGGCGTTGACTGCCGTCCCCGAGTTCGGCGCGCGATAGTTGAAGCTTTGGTTCGCCCGGCTGTGCGCGACGTTTGCAAACAGATATATTTTGCTGTTGTCAGTCACTTCATAGGCTGAATTGAGAACCAGCTTATAGCCTTTGCTCGGCGATGAGCCCCAGATCTGAACCGGGCCGGGGAAATTGGGAAGCTGTGAGGCAAGTCCGGGATTGGCGGCAGCAAACAACAGGGCAAGCGGGCGGGTCGCGCCGCGACTGGTTTGCCCGTCGTCGGAATATTCACCGCTCATGTTTACAAAGCCCTTGTCACCAAGGCCAAAGCCGAAGTTGGCGGCGATCTGCTTTCCCTTGCCGTCGCCGCGATAGGTCTGGCCATAGCGCGCCACGACTTCGACGCCGCTGGCATTGTCCTTGAGGCCATAGTTGAGGACGCCGGCGATGGCATCGGTCCCATATTGTGCGGTCGCGCCTTCACGCAGCACTTGCAGGCTCTTGATGGCGATTGCCGGAATTGCCGAAATGTCCGAACCTTGCGAGCCGAAGGACAGACCCGTGTCACCGCCCGAATAGACTTGGACCAGTGCCGAGCGGTTATACCGCTTGCCGTTCAGCATGACGAGAATGTTGTCGCCAGGAAGACCACGCAGCGACGGCGCGCGAACAAAGGTCGAGGCATCCGAAATCGTATTCTGGCCGACGTAGAACGACGGAATGATGTTTTTCAGCGAGTCGAGGATATTTGCCGTTGGCTGAGCAGAAATTTCAGCCGAGCTGATCACATCAACCGGCGAGGCGGAATCCGTTACGGTGCGGTCGGTACGGCGCGTCCCGATAACAACAATTTCTTCGCCTTTGGCTTCATCAGTTGCAGCGGCTGTTTGCGCAGGCGCAGTCTGCGAATAAGCAGGCGCGATTACGCCCGCAGCGATTGAGGCAAGCAGTGCCGCTTTGCTGATTCGTGTCATTTCGATAGTCCCCCTCAACGCTGAGGCATCTGCCCCGCTCCCACGTGGGAGGCCTCATGCAATCACGCGCGAAGATAAATCAATTGCCCGCCTGTACTTTTGCGTAGCTTTATTTTGCACTGTTGCCGTAATGCGACATGAATGCATCGACATTGACAAGGCGGGAGGCTTCTTCTAGGCACCCGGCTCCCGCATGATCGGCGCAGGTTAGCGTCTGTTCGACCATGCCCGTTGGTATTCAATATTAGGGTTTATTCAGCCATGTTCGCGATCGTGCGCACGGGCGGCAAGCAGTATCGCGTCGCCGCAGACCAGAAGATCATCGTCGACCGGATGCCCGGTGAGGCGGGTGACAGCATTGCACTTGATGACGTGCTGCTGCTGAGCGACGGCACTGCCGTTGCAGGCCAAAGCGTCGCCGCCGAGATCGTTGCCCAGATCAAGGGCGACAAGATCATCGTCTTCAAGAAGAAGCGTCGTCACAATTACCGTCGCAAGAATGGCCATCGTCAGCTGCTGACGCTGCTGAAGATCACCGCTGTTGGCGGCGAAGCGCCGAAATCGATGAAAGCCGCCGCGCCGAAGGCCGAGGCTGCGCCAGTTGCCGACGCCGCACCAGCCGCCAAGCCCGCAAAGAAGGCTGCTGCGCCAAAGGCCGAAGCTGCGGCGGACGCCGCGCCAAAGAAGACCGCAAAACCGAAGGCCGCAAAAGCGGCTCCGGCAGCAGAGTAAGGACTAGTCAGCCATGGCACATAAAAAGGCAGGCGGCTCGACCCGCAATGGTCGCGACTCGGCAGGCAAGCGCCTCGGGGTCAAGAAGTTCGGCGGTCAGGAAGTGATCGGCGGCAACATCATCATTCGCCAGCGCGGTACGCGGGTTTACCCGGGTCGCAATGTTGGCTGTGGCAAGGATCACACGCTGTTTGCGACCGCCGCTGGCCGCGTTGTGTTCCACGCCGGCAAGCTTGGCCGCAAATATGTCAGCGTTGATGCGATGCCGATGGCGCTGGCAGCAGAATAGGGCAGGCGACGCCTCATAAGGTCGCCGGAGACGGTGACCCCCGAACAGTGTTTCGAACACGGAGAGGGAGATGGGTCGCCATCTCCCTCTTTTCGTTTCTCCCTCTCCGCATCGCGTCACGCATGTGCAACGCGGTTCGTGCAGGCGAGCCGCTGTCGGGGAGAGAGTTTATGTTCATCCGTACCCACCGCCTGTTCCTGCGCCCGGCCTGGGCCGAGGATGCCCCGGCTGTCGCAGCGCAGATTGCCGACTGGGACGTGGTCCGGAACCTGGCGCGCGCGCCGTGGCCCTACACGCTGGCAGATGCAGCCGCATTCTGCTCGGGCGCGGTTCTGGCGCCCCGCGAATCGGCGTTCCTGATCTTCCGCCGCAACGACGGCGACCCGCAGTTGATTGGTGCCATTGGGTTCGGTCCGGTGCGGGAGGGGCGCGACATCGAACTGGGCTATTGGTTCGGTCGGTCCCACTGGGGCCATGGCTATGCAGTTGAGGCCGGTTCGGCGGTCCTGAACCTGGCATTTGACGGTTTACGGCATGACCGTCTGTCCGCGGGGCATTTCGTTGACAATCCGGCCTCCGGGAAGGTGCT
>JAYVLC010000062.1:0-9488 GCA_043759675.1 Sphingosinicellaceae bacterium | reverse complement strand
GAGGGCGCAACGCCCGGCACCAAACGACTGAGCCGGGCCGAGGCGGTGACGCTGCTGAAGATACCCGCCTTGCCGATGTCGTGGGGCGATGCGTCAAAGCTGCTGGCAAGGCTCGGTGGCCCGGTCGCCCCCACCGGCATGACCGGCGCACTGCCGCTCACCTACCATCTTGGCGGGGACGGCGGCGTCAAAGTGCATCTCGCGGTAAAATCCGACTGGCAGCAGCGTCCGCTTTACAATGTCATTGCGACCCTCAAAGGCAGTCAATTCCCCGACGAGTGGGTGGTCCGGGGCAATCATCATGATGGCTGGGTGTTTGGTGCCTCCGATCCGCTGACCGGCAATGTGGCAATGCTGTCGGAGGCCAAGGCGCTTGGTGCCTTGGTCAAGACCGGCTGGAGGCCGAAGCGTACAATTGTCTACGCCAGCTGGGACGGCGAAGAGCCAGGCCTGCTTGGTTCGACCGAATGGGGAGAGGCGCATGCAGCCGAGCTGAAGTCGAAGGCGGTGCTCTACATCAATACGGACAACAACGGCCGAGGCTTTTTCGGGGCGGGCGGATCGCCGGCCTGGCAGCAATTGGTAAACGGGGCGGTGCGCGATGTCATTGATCCGGAAACCGGCGTGACAGTTGCGCAGCGGGCCCGGGCAGCTATTCGGACTGACGCTTTTGACCGGATCGGCCGGGTTGATGAGGCAGACCTTGCGGCGGCTGAAAGCGGCGGAGATCTGCCGATCGCACCGCTAGGGTCCGGGTCGGACTTTACCGTATTTGTTGCCCATCTTGGTATCCCGTCAATCGCTGTCGGCTTTGGCGGAGAGGATGAGTCGGGGGGAACCTATCATTCGATTTATGATAGCTTTGACCATGTGATGCAGTTTGATGATCCCGGCCTGAAATATGGGGCCGCGCTGTCAAAAGCTGTCGGGCGGATGGTCTTGCGGACCTCAGAGGCCGCTACGCCGCCCGCGCGATATGGAGACGTGGCGATATCGGTCGGGCGTTGGCTTGCTGATTTGAAACGGCTGGCAGCCGACCAGCGCGGTCGCGACTTGAAACTCGCCGCATTGCTCACCGATGGCGGGTTCCGCGCCTCCAGCGATCCGCTCAAGCCGGTGTTGCCACCGATGGTCAAACTGGTAACGCCCAATATCGACTTTTCTGCTCTTGACGATGCCGCTGACCATCTGAAGGCGAGTGCCGGGGCGTTCGACAAGGCATTTGGTGCCAAATCTGGTGCGCTGGACGGCGCGACGCGCCGACGACTGAACGCCCTACTGCAGGGGATAGATCAGTTGCTGACGTCTGAGCGCGGGTTGCCCGGACGGCCGTGGTTCAAGAACCTCGCCTACGCGCCGGGGCGATTGACAGGCTATGGCGCGAAGACGTTCCCGGGTGTGCGCGAGGGCATTGAGGACCGGCGGTTCGACGATGTCGCAGCCTTTGCCAAGCTGACCGCTGATGCGTTGGAAGCCTATGCCAACCGGCTTGATGCGGCGCGCACGGTGCTCGACGGCAGCGGGGCTTAGTCTCCGGTGTTCATTCGACTTGCTTATGAGAATAGGTTGCATTAGCAGAGGGCCCTCAATTGTTTTTGGGGCTGTCTTGATGCGGGTTCAGGGTTTGGCGGTCGTGATGCTGCTGGCGGCGAGTGGGGCGCAGGCGGCTCCCGGTGTCGGCGAAAAAATATATGGGGCGTCCGTGGAGCGCGGGGTTACCGAGGTCGAGGCGCGCTATGGACGGCTGACGGGCGGGACGGACAACGGCGAAGACGGACTCGTCCTCGAGCTGGCGCACGGATTCTCCGACCGCTTTTATGGCGCGCTGCTGGGTGAGTTCGAACGCGCACCCGGCAGCGGACGGAAGTTTGGCAGCCTCGGTGCCGAGGCTATTTTGACGACCGGTCGGATCGAAGCGCTCGGCATCGACACGGCACTCTATGCCGAGTTCGCAGCTGTCCGCGGCGGACCAGACAAGCTTGAGACAAAATTGCTGCTCGAGCGCCGCGCCGGTGGCTTCGATGGTCGGGTCAATTTGATTGCGGAGAAATTGCTGGCCGGCGGCAATCGGGTCAATTTTGGCTATGCTGCATCGGCTGATTGGCATGTTGTTGGCGAAATCCGCGCAGGCGTCGCTGCTTTTGGCGAGTTCGGCGATATCCATAGCTTCGCCTCACGCAACGAACATTTCCTTGGGCCGGTGATCAAGGCCGCAATTGAACATTTGCCCGGCGGCAGCGAAATCGAAATCGAAACGGGCTGGTTACGCGCCTTTGGAGCCGCGCGCGACGATACCAACGGTCAGTTCCGGCTGCTGCTCGAATGGGAAACCCACTTCTAGCCCGCTTGCCCCGCCGCCCGCGCGCCTTTACCGCTTCCCGTGTGGCCGATGGTGACGATCAGCGATTTGGACTTAACCGGCGGGTGACACTTGCCGGGGCGCTGGCGCTTGAGTCGGGCGCATCGCTCGGGCCGGTCGAGATCGCCTATGAAACCTATGGTCGGCTGAATGCCGACACCTCGAATGCCGTGCTGGTGTTTCATGCGCTGACCGGCGATCAGCATGTCGCGTCGGCCCACCCGGTGACAGGAAAATCTGGCTGGTGGACGCGGATGGTCGGGCCGGGCTGCCCGCTTGACCCGGCGCGGCATTTCATTGTCTGCGCCAACGTCATCGGATCATGCATGGGCTCAAGCGGCCCGGCCACGATCAATCCCGACACGGGCGCACCCTTTGCGATGGCGTTTCCGGTCATCACCATCCGCGACATGGTGCGGGCGCAGGCGCTGCTGCTTGATCATCTGGGAATCGGGACATTGGCGGCGGTGGTCGGCGGGTCAATGGGCGGGATGCAGGCGCTGGAGTTTGTTGCGACCTATCCGGACCGGGCGCGATCTGCCGTCATCATCGCGTCGGCGGCCCGGCACAGCGCGCAGAATATCGCCTTTCACGAGGTTGGGCGCCAGGCGATCATGGCCGATCCCAAATGGCGGGGCGGCGATTATTATGCGGCGAACGACCCGCCTGCGGCTGGATTGGCGGTTGCACGGATGGCCGCGCACATCACTTATTTGTCCGAAGCAGGGCTGACCGAAAAGTTCGGACGCCGGTTGCAATCACGCGCGGCGCTTGGCTTTGGATTTGATGCCGACTTCCAGATCGAAAGCTATCTGCGGCATCAGGGCATCAGCTTCGTCGAGCGGTTTGATGCCAACTCTTACCTCTACATCACCCGCGCCATGGACTATTTCGATATGGCAGCCGCAACGCCGGATGGTCGGCTGGCGACGGCGTTTCAGGGTGCGAACACCCGCTTTTGCGTCGTGTCGTTCACCAGCGACTGGCTGTATCCGACGGTGGAATCGCGTCACATTGTCCATGCGCTGAATGCGGCGCGGGCGCATGTCAGTTTTGTCGAGATCGAAACCGCGCTGGGCCATGACGCCTTCCTGCTCGATGTGCCGGAGCTGCACCGGGTGGTTGATGGATTTTTGCGGGCAGGGGAGGGGCGGTGACACAGCCCTCTGCTTTCCCTCCCCTTGAGGGGGAGGGCGACTGCGCACCAGCGCAGCGGGGAGGGGTGACACCGCGCTTGGAGATTTCACCCCCACCCGCTCAGCCTGCGGCCGAGTCGCCTCCCCCCTCGAGGGGGAGGGAAGGATGAGCTTGCGCCCCGATCTGGCAGCGGTGGCCGCGATGGTGCCGCCGGGCAGTCGTGTGCTGGACATCGGCTGCGGCGGCGGCGTGCTGATGGCGGCACTGCGCGACGGCAAGGGCGTCGATGCGCGCGGGATTGAGCTATCGCGCGATGGGGTTTCAGCCGCAGTCGCGCGCGGGCTTTCGGTGGTTCAGGGCGATGCTGACACCGACCTTGGCGGTTACCCCGCCGATGCGTTTGATGTCGCGATCCTCAGTCAGACGCTGCAGGCGACGATGCGGCCCGACCATGTGCTGGATGAACTGCTGCGGATTGGTCAGCGCGCCATTGTTTCATTCCCGAACTTTGGCCATTGGCGGGTCCGGCTGGCGTTGCTGGTCGGTGGCCGGATGCCAAGAACCAGCGCGCTGCCGATCGAATGGTTCGAGACTGCGAACATCCATTTCTGCACCGTCGATGACTTCCGGGCGCTCGTTGCAGCAAAGGGCTATGTCGTTGAGCAGCAAAGATTCCTGTCGCGCGCACGACCAGTAGCGAGCCTGTTCGCCAATTTGCTGGCCGAGCAGGCGATTTTCATGCTGCGGCGGGCCTGAGCGCCGCAATTCGCCCGACCGGCATCGCGGACAGGCCATCGGTTTTCCGTGCCAAGATGATGTGAACGCCGCCGATCCGCGGCACCATCCGGGTCAGCGGTTTGTCGAGCCAGCGCAAGCCCCGGACCGGCGGTGCGGCCAGAGCTGAGCGCCACGACAGCGGCTCGAACATGGCGTCAGCCAGAAGCCGGATCAACTCATTCCGGCCCCAGGGGCGACCCTGACCGAAGGGCGTCGCCTCGAAATGGGTCCACAGGCCAGCCCGGTTGGGGACGATCAGGATCAACTCGCTCGCCGGGGCAAGGACGCGCCAGAGCTCGCGCAATACAAGGCGGGGCCGCTCGGCGAATTCAAGCAAATGGGCGACCAGCGCCTGATCAAACATGCTTTCGGCAAATGGCAGGGCTTCGGGCTGGGCAACGAGCGCGCAGCCTGCATGGCCCGTCGGGACCTGATGCGCGCTCACCGCTGCTTCACTCACCACCGCAAGGCGTTCGAACCCGGCCGGATCAAGCCCGGCCAGAACGGGGGCGGAATGGCCGAGCGCCAGCAGCCGGGCCGTCGTGCGGCGCCGGACTAGCGGGGCAACGATCGCCGCCAGCTGTCTGGCGACCCGTTGCCCGGCGGGAGTCGTGTAATAAGCGGCGCAGTCCGTGGTCAGTCTCCGGTGACCGGGATGTTCGAGATATCCCCGGCGCCGACACTGGCGCTCGCCATCGCCAGCATCCGGTCGAGCGGGCGTTTGGCCGCAAGGCGCACGTCGTCGGGCACAAGGATTTCCGGGGTCAGGTCCCGGAGCGCCAGATACAGCTTCTCCATCGTGTTGAGCGCCATATAGGGGCAGATATTGCAGTTGCAGTTGCCGTCGGCACCGGGTGCCCCGATGAAGCGCTTGCTAGGGGCTGCCAGTTCCATCTGGTGGATGATCCGCGGCTCGGTAGCGACGATAATCGTCTGGGCCGGATGGGCGAGGACGTAAGCAAGGATACCGCTCGTTGATCCGACATAATCGGCGTGGTCGAGAATGTGCGCCGGACATTCCGGATGGGCTGCGACAGGTGCACCGGGATGGGCCGCCATCAGCTTGATCAGTTCTTTTTCTGAAAAGGCTTCATGGACGATGCAGGCACCCTGCCAGAGCAGCATGTCACGCCCGGTCTTGCGGTTGAGATAGGCCCCTAAATGGCGGTCCGGCGCGAAGATGATCTTCTGATTGGCGGGCAGCTGGCTGATGATCTTTTCCGCCGACGATGACGTGACGATGATGTCGCTGTGCGCCTTCACCGCTGCCGAACAGTTGATATAGGTCAGTGCGATATGATCGGGGTGGGCGGCGCGAAAACGCGCAAATTCTTCAGGTGGGCAACTGTCTTCAAGGCTGCATCCGGCCTTCAGGTCGGGCAGAACCACCGTCTTTTGCGGCGACAGGATTTTCGCGACCTCGGCCATGAAGCGCACGCCGCAAAATGCGATGACATCGGCATCTGTCGCAGCGGCCTTGCGCGACAGATCAAGGCTATCCCCGACAAAGTCGGCGATGTCCTGCAGCGCTGGCTCCTGATAATAATGGGCGAGGATGACCGCATTGCGCTCCTTGCGCAGCCGATTGATCTCGGCCCGAAGGTCCAGGCCCTTCAACCCGCCCGCATCGCCCAGCATGTTCAGCCGCGCATCCATGCCACTCTCCGCACCCATATGCCATTGCAGGCGAAATAGGCACTGACGACCGCGAGCGCCAGCGGTGATTGCGTTGGGGAAAAGTCATGCACCGCTTACCCCCGCTGGGAACGGCGCATATCGCGGCACTTGCCCCGCCCTACTTGCCCGGCATAATATCGCTGGATGATATGCCAGCTTTCGTCAGGCCACTGATTGACCACCTACCGCCCGCAGTTCGAGGTGGCACTGGCCATGCTGGCGCGTGCCAGCGCAGCGCTTGTGCGCCGGGGCTTCCTCCCCCCGGTATTGGTCGGTGGCGGTGCTGTCGAACTCTTTTCAGCGAGCGCCATCGCTACCGGAGATATTGATGTGTCGGTTATCCGGCAGGACATTTTCGAGGAGGAGCTGCGCGCATTGGGCTTTCAGCGCCCGACAGGGCCGGGGCGCGCAACGCGGGGATGGGTTCATCCCGACATCGGGCTTGGCTTTGAAGTCGTGTCCGACCAACTGCTCGACGGCAATACTGATCGGGCGCGGGTCCGCACAATAACGGTCGCCGATGCAGGCGAAATCGCCGTCCTCCCGGTGGAAGATCTTATAGCTGATCGTGCTGGCCAATATGCGTCCGGCACAGCCCCCGAGATGCTCGTTCAGGCGCGGATATTGTTTAACCTGTATCCCGACCTCGATATCGCGTATCTTGACGATAGGATTCGTCAGGAAACCGCAGGCACCTATGGCATCGACATCGTCCAGTCCTGAACAAAAGCCGATAGCGCTCGAAGCGTTCGGCGAGGATGTTCTGCGGCGTCGTGTCCTCTACGGTGCCGTCGAGATACCCCGCAACAGCGGTACCCGCCGCACCGAAAGCAAGCGCGCGCTGCTCGCCGCGATCAAGGATGCTGGCGGGGATTGGTGACTGGGTCAGGCACCGCAGTTCCTCAGCGCAGCAGCATCCACGCACCGCCTTCGGTTTCGGTCACCATCCGTCTCCCCCGCATCTCGATCAGGTGCGCCAGAACAGACCGGCCCGCCGCCGGATGTAGCGCGGATGAAACGCCGGCGTACATCACCGCCACCATTGCCGGGATGGATTTCGGCCCATCGGCAAGTTGCCGCAATATCTGCCCCTCCCGCAGTTTGCGGTGACCGATCAGCCCGCGCACGAAGCGGGGCGGGTCCGTCACCGGGTCGCCGTGCGTCGGGTAGTAAATCGTCTCGTCCCGCTCAAGCAGCAGCCGCAGCGACGCGACATAGTCGGCCATGTCGCCGTCGGGTGGTGCGACGACAGTTGTTGACCACCCCATCACATGGTCCCCGCTGAATAGCGCGTTTTCTTGCTCCAGCGCGTAGCACAGGTGGTTCGACGTGTGCCCCGGCGTGAACACCGCCTCCAGCGTCCAGTCCGGCCCGGAAATACGCTCCCCATTCGCCAGTATCCGGTCAGGTGCATAGGTCAGGTCGAACCCGGCCTCGACCTTGGGGCCATTGTCATCAACCGCCCGGATGGTTGCGCAGCCAACCACAGGCGCACCGGTTGCTGCGGCGAGGGCGGGGGCCGCTGGCGAATGATCTTTGTGGGTGTGGGTGATGACGATGTGGCTGACGGTCTCGCCCGACACCGCGTCGATCAGCGCTTTGATGTGGGCTGCATCATCGGGGCCGGGATCGATGACGGCAATCGTGCCGTTGCCGATCAGGTAGGTGCCAGTCCCGGTATAGGTGAAAGCGCTTGGGTTGCGGGCGAGCACGCGGCGGACCAGCGGGCTCAGGCGTTCGACCTTGCCGTAAGGCGCAGTTGCGATGACGTCGGCGGGACTGGTCATGTTGCGGGCTTTGGCAGGGGCGGCGGGGAATGCCAACCTGCTATTTTGCAACAAAGACCCCGCAGGCGATTTTAGGGCCCGAGCCGCCAGAGGGCTGGCTGCTATAGTCGTCGGAATGCGCGTGCAGCAGGATTGAAGACCCATCGGCATCGAGCAGCGGGTTTGCCCCACCCTGCATCGAAGCGCCTTTCAAATGGCCGTTGATATGGCCCACGCCGTTGGCCTTGACCGTAACATTGGGCAGGTCACCCATATGGGGGCCGTCCGGATTTGCCGTCCCGTGCTGATGGCCCAGCGGATTCCAGTGCGTGCCGGCCGAGGCAAAGTCCGGTCCCTCGCACTTGCCGATCGGATGGACGTGAATGGCATAGACGCCGGGAGCAAGGCCGGTGATGGTTGCGTTGATTTCAATACCGTCGCGGGCTTTGTGCGCTTTGGCCGTGCCGCGCGCCGCGCCATCAGCGGCGTGAATGTCCGCGATTGCCTTAACGTCGGCCAACGCCGCGCCGCTACATAGCAGTGCCACGGTCGCTATCATCAATCGGATCGACATAGCCGCGTCTCCTGCCATCAATGCGCCAGAGCCTTCACGATACTCTCGACCATCTTCTTCGCGTCTGCCAGCAGCATCATCGTGTTGTCGCGATAAAAAACCTCATTGTCGACACCGGCATAGCCCGCGCCGCCCATGCTGCGCTTCACGAACAACACCGTCGCTGCTTTCTCCACATCAAGAATCGGCATGCCGTAGATTGGCGAGGTCTTGTCGGTCTTTGCCGCCGGGTTGGTGACGTCATTCGCCCCGATCACGAAGGCGACATCGGCCTGGCCGAAATCGCTGTTGATGTCCTCCAGCTCGAACACCTCGTCATAGGGGACGTTGGCCTCGGCCAGCAGCACGTTCATGTGGCCCGGCATCCGGCCTGCAACTGGGTGGATGGCGTATTTGACCTCGACGCCTTCCTTTTTCAGCAGGTCACCCATTTCCCTGAGCACATGTTGTGCCTGCGCCACCGCCATGCCGTAGCCGGGGACGATGATGACTTTCTGCGCATTCTGCATGACAAAGGCTGCGTCTTCAGCGGAGCCACGTTTGTAGGGCCGGTCGGTTGCCGCCGCCCCCCCGGTGATGACCGCCTCGGCCCCAAACCCACCAGCGATCACTGAAATGAAGCTGCGGTTCATCGCCTTGCACATGATGTAGCTGAGGATCGCGCCGGATGATCCGACCAACGCGCCGGTGATGATCATCGCCGAATTCTGCAGCGTGAAGCCCATCGCCGCCGCCGCCCACCCCGAATAGCTGTTGAGCATCGAGACCACGACCGGCATGTCGGCACCGCCGATCGGGATGATCAGCAGGAAGCCGATGGCAAAGGACAGAGCTGTGACCGTCCAGAAAATCCACGGTGACTGGTCGGTGACGAAATAGCCGATCAGCCCGAGAATCCCGGCAAGTACCGCGAGATTGATGACATGCCGCCCCGGCAACTGGATCGGTGCGCCTGACATGTTGCCGTTGAGCTTCAGGAAGGCGATGACGCTCCCCGAGAAGGTGATCGCGCCGATGGCGACACCAAGGCCGAGCTCGACCCTGCTGCCCGCGTGAATCAGGCCCGCCGCATCGGCGATACCAAAGGCAATTGGGTTCAGATAGGCGGCTGCCCCGACCAGAACTGCGGCCATGCCAACCAGCGAGTGGAAGGCGGCGACCAGCTGCGGCATCGCAGTCATCGCAATGCGCCGGGCGA
>JAYVLC010000061.1:0-1590 GCA_043759675.1 Sphingosinicellaceae bacterium | reverse complement strand
ACGAGGACCCGCGTCCGTTCATATATGTCGCCGAATATCTGACCGGAATCGGGCTGGCCGCGCCGCGCATCCTGGCGCGCGACCTTGATGCCGGGCTGCTGCTCATTGAAGATTTCGGGTCGGACCGGATGCGCGAGGCGGTCGATGCCGCCCCGTCGCGCGAGACTGAGATTTACGCAGGCGTCGTCGACGTGCTGGTCGAATTGCACCGGCACGCGCCGCCATCGGGTCTGAATCCGCATGGCCTGACCGCGTGGATCGAGGAGGTGCGGCTGTTCACCGACTGGTATTGCCCGGCAGTGGGGCTGGCGGTGGACATTTCGGGGTTCGAGGCGGCGTGGACGGCGGTGCTGGCACCCATCGACGCGCAGGGCCAATCGGTCACCGAGCTACGCGACTTCCATGCCGAGAATGTGATGCTGATCGGCGGCGAGTCGGGTGTGAAAGCCTATGGGCTGCTCGATTTTCAGGATGCGCTGGTTGGGCACCCGGCCTATGATCTGGTGTCGATGCTGGAGGATGCCCGACGCGACGTTTCGCCTGAGGTCGAGGCGGCGATGCTGGCACGGTACATCACGGCGACCGGCCAGCCAGCGGCGTTCGAGGACGCCTATTGGGCGCTGGGCGCGCAGCGCAACACGCGGATTCTCGGCGTATTCACGCGGCTGTGGAAGCGCGACGGCAAGCCGGGATACCGGCAATTCCAGCCGCGCATGTGGGGCTTGCTGGAGCGCGATCTGCGGCATCCGGGGCTGGCACCGGTGCGCGACTGGTTTGAGGCGAACGTCCCGGCTGCCAAGCGGGCAGCGGCGTGGACCACATGATCGACACCGCGATGGTGATGGCGGCGGGCCTTGGCAAACGGATGCGGCCGCTGACGGCGTCGCGACCGAAACCGCTGGTGAAAGTCGCGGGCCAGACGTTGCTCGACCACAGCCTCGATCATTTGCGCAGTGCCGGCGTCAGGCGCGCGGTGGTCAACGTCCACTATCTTGCCGGATCGATCGAAGCGCATCTGACCCACCGCAGCAAAGGGCTCGACATCGTTATTTCGGATGAGCGCGATCTGCTGCTGGAAACCGGCGGCGGCGTGGTGCGGGCGTTGCCGCTCATCGGCCGGGCGACCTTCTTTGTCGTGAACTCCGACAATCTCTGGGTTGACGGGCCGACCGATTCGCTGCGGCTGCTCGCCGAGCGCTGGGACGAGGCGACAATGGACGGGCTGCTGCTGGTTGTTCCGCTGGCGCGGGCCAATTGTCACCGGGGGCAGGGTGACTTTCACATGGACCCGGAAGGGGTGTTGAGCCGCCGCCGTGCGACCCGGGTTGCACCCTTTGTTTATACGGGCATCCAATTGGTCTCGCGGCGGCTGTTTGCCGATGCCCCAACCGGCGCGTTTTCGACCAACATCCTGTGGGACCGGGCGATTGATGCGGGGCGGTTGTTCGGGATGTCGCACCCCGGACTGTGGTTTGACGTCGGGACTCCGCAGGCCGTGACGCAGACCGAAGCGCTGCTGTCGCGTGAGTAGCGCCGACCCCAAAGTCTACACCATCCCGCCGGATGTGGCGTTTGTTGATGCGCTCGCAA
>JAYVLC010000060.1:0-2312 GCA_043759675.1 Sphingosinicellaceae bacterium | reverse complement strand
CTCGGCGGCTTGGCGAAAGCGCGCCAATATGGTGTCAATCTGGGCATTGCTATGGTCGGCGCACAGCGAACAGCGCAGCAGAAACACGCCCGCAGGTGTCGCAGGCGGGCGGGACATGTTGACGTAGACGCCAAGCTCCAGAAGCGCCTGCCACATCCGGACGGTGGCCTCCTGATCTGGCATCAGCACCGAGATAATGGCGCTTTCCGGCGTCTCGGTCGCCAGCTTGAAACCGGCGGCCTTCAAGCCGCCGTGCAGACGACGGGAGGCTTCCCACAGGTGCTGACGCTTGTTGTGGCTGTGCATTAGCTTGCGGATCGAAGTCGCCGCGCACGCCATGACGGCGGGTGGCAACGACGCGGTAAAGGTATAGGGGCGGCACACCAGTCGCAGGATTTCGAACTTTGGATGGTTTGACACACAAAAGCCGCCAACCGTCCCGACCGATTTGGAGAAGGTGCCGACGACAAAATCGACGTCATCTTCAACGCCCGCCGCTTCATACACCCCACGACCATTGTCGCCGAAAAAGCCCATGCCATGCGCTTCGTCGACCAGGATCATCACATTGTCATGCGCCTTGGCCGCTGCGACCATCTCCTTCAGCGGCGCGACGTCCCCGAGCATCGAATAGACGCCCTCGAGCACGACCAGCTTATGTTTGTCGGCGGGGATGCGGCCGAGGCGCTTCGACAAATCCTCGACGCTGTTGTGGCGAAAGCGGACGATGTCGGCATTGCCCATCGCGCATCCGTCATAGATGGAAGCGTGGCTGTCAGCATCGAGCACCACAAAATCGCCACGGCCGGCAAGGGTCGCAACCATGCCGAGATTGGCCTGATACCCTGTGGAGAATACCATGGCGTGCTCCGTGCCATAGAATTCCATCAGCGCGTCTTCGACTTCCTTGTGGCCCTGATAGGTGCCGTTCAGGACCCGGCTGCCGGTGGTACCCGCCCCGAAATCCCGTAACGCGTCCTGACCGGCAAGGATGACGTCGGGGTCGAAGGTCATCCCCATGTAATTGTAGGTACCGACAAGGATGGTGTCGCGCCCATCGATCACCGCCTCGGTCGGCGACTTGACCTCCTGCATCACGATCGCAAACGGATCGCGCACGCCCCCATCAAGCAGCGCCTGCCGCTCGGCAATGATCGGGTCGAACTTTGTGAACAGGTCCGACATCAGGCGGCCGTCATCCGGTGCACCGCATCCGCCAGCTGGCCAACGGTCTCAAGCTCCGGCAGCATGTTCAGCGGCAGGATGATGTCCCACTCGTCCTCGATATTGGCGACAAGGTCCATCACCGTCAGGGAGTCGAGCTCAAGATCAACCGCAAACAGGGTGGTTTCGGTCAGGGGCACATTCTTTTTGTTGATCGGTGCAATCAGCTCGGAGATGCGCGCAAAAATGGCAGGGCGGTCGATCATTGAAACGGTTCCTATTGGCGTCGCGGCCTGATGCCAAGCCATTGTGGCGCAGGTGGGGCGAAGCAATTGTGACACTTTGCTTGCAGTCGGCGCGATCTGAGTGGCAGATTGCTCGACGGAGGGGCGATATGTCTGAAGATGGCGTGCATGACGGCGGCGGGGAGGACACCCATGTCAATGCAATACACCTGCTGCGCACCATGCAAGGTCACCATGTGTCGCTGTCATCGATGGCCGACCAGAAGGCCAACATCCTGATCGGGGTGAATTCAGTCATTTTCGCGCTGGTGATGCGGGAAAGCGCATCGATGACGCTGCCGATGCTGGTGCTGGCGGCAACGTCTGCCACTGCGGCGATCCTGTGCATGCTGGCCGTGGTGCCCGCCATCGGCTGGCGCAGACGCCGCGCGGGGCCACCCCCGCCGCGCAATATCCTGTTCTTCGGCGCGTTCAGCGACCTGACTGAAGATCAGTTTCAGCAGGAGCTTCGCACCGTGATGGCCACAGACGCCGGTATCCGCGAAGCCATGGCGCGGGACGTCTATCAGCTTGGGGTCGTGCTCCGGACCAGCAAATATCGCTACATCAGCTGGGCGTACCGGGTGTTTGTGGCTGGGATGATACTGACGCTCGTGGGCTATGGGGCCGAACAGCTGCTGCGTTAGAGCCAGCCAGCGGCGCGGTACCAGGCGGTGGTTGTCGCAAGCCCGCTGAGAGCATCGATTTTGGGCGTCCAGCCCGGAATTGCCGGGCCGTGCGCGACCCAATCCGGGTGGACGAAATAGCGGGCGCGATCAAGACTGAGTTTGGGTGGTCCACCGGTGAAGGCCGCTGCCAGCGTATTTGCAGCGGCGGCAATCAACAGCCCGGTGTCGGGCACCC
>JAYVLC010000059.1:0-5823 GCA_043759675.1 Sphingosinicellaceae bacterium | reverse complement strand
GGCGCTGTCCCGCGCCGAAGCCTTTGCCGGGTTCACCACGGGCGCAGCCTATGCTGAGAAGATGGAGGACAGGATTGGGACCCTTGAACCCGGCAAATGGGCGGACTTCATCCTGGTCGACCGCGATATTTTTACTGTTCCGGCGCAGGATATCTGGAAAACGACCGTCGACGAGACCTGGCTGGCCGGGCGGCGCGTGTTTGTGCGCAAACCCTAACCAAGCGCGGCGAGCAGCCCCTCGAACATCCGCCGCCCATCGGTGCCGCCCTGTTCGGCCTCGATCAATCGTTCCGGATGCGGCATCATGCCCAGCACATTGCCCGCGTCGTTGATGATCCCGGCAATATCACGCTGGCTGCCGTTGACGGGTCCGGCATAGCGGAACACGACGCGGCCTTCGCCCTCAAGCTGGTCCAGTGTGGCATCATCAGCGAAATAATTGCCGTCATGGTGCGCAACAGGGATGCGGATACTCTGACCGGCGTCATAGTGGCTGGAGAAGATCGTCTGGTTGTTGGCAACGGTCAGATCAACATCACGGCAGACAAAGGACAGGCCAGAATTGCGCATCAGCGCACCGGGCAGCAGCCCCGCCTCCGTCAACACCTGAAAGCCGTTGCAGACACCGAGTACCGCCAAACCCTTGCCTGCCTTTTCGACAACATCGCGCATGATCGGCGACCGCGCTGCCATCGCGCCGGAGCGCAGATAATCGCCGTAGGAAAAGCCGCCGGGGATGGCGACAAGATCAACATCGGGCAGGCTGGTGTCGCCGTGCCAGACCATCGCGGGGGCAACGCCGGTCACGTCGCGCAGGGCAACGGCCAGATCGCGGTCACAGTTTGAACCGGGGAAGACGACGACCGCCGTCCTCATGCCAGATCGACCCGGAAATTCTCGATGACTGTATTCGCTAGCAGTTTCTTGCACATGTCATCGATCATGGCCGGGGGCGTGTCGTCGGCAAGGTCCAGTTCGATATATTTGCCCTGCCGGACGTCGTTGACACCGCCAAAGCCGAGATTTTCCAGCGCATGGTGGATCGCCTTGCCTTGCGGGTCGAGCACCCCGGTTTTCAGGGTGACGTAAACACGGGCCTTCATGGGCGCTCCGGATGGTGGGGGCTGAATGCGCGGGCTTATGCGTCAGGCGGGGCAGGGGGGCAACAGGTTGCGCGTTTTTAGCTGCAAACTTTCGACAATCGTCTCGATCTGCAAAAACAGCGTCCGGGTGCCCGTCACGAACGCCTGAAAGCCATATTTCGTGTAGAAACCGGCTGCCTGCTCATCAATCGCATGGACCAGCAGTCCGCGAACCCCGGCAATATCGGCGGCCTGAGCCGTGCGCCTCAGCGCCTCCCTGACCAGCTGTGGACCGAGGCCATTCCCCGCGTGGTCGCGGTCCACTGCCAGCCGCCCGAGAATCATGACCGGCACGGGGTCGGGCAGTCCGTGGCGAAGCCTGCCGGGCAGGTCGCCGCGCGTGATGCTGCCAGCCGCGAGACAATAATAAGCCAGCACCACGTTGGTCGGAGCGAGCACCACATAGGTGCGCGATGCCTTTCCCTCATTGTTCAGCGCGTGGGCGACGAGCCAATTGTCGAGGGCCGGGTTGCCGCAACCAAACTCCGACAGGCGATGATGTGCCGCAATCGGAACCGGCTGTGGGTAGGCGCGGGTGGTCAGGCCCAAGACGGCTGGCTTGCCATGAGTTTGCGCAGATCGTCCGAGGGCGGCGGCGGATTGGCGAGCATTTTGGCAAAGGCAGCGCTTTGTTCGGGGTCGAGCTGGAACAGGCGCTGGTCGAGCAGGACATCGGTTGCATGCAGGCGCGCGCTTTCGACCATGAATTCGGTGCGCGATTTGCCGACCGCAGCAGCGGCTGTATCAATGAGGTCACGAGTCTGCGCCGGGAGCCGCATGGTGATTGACGTGTCGGCTGCCGCGCGGCGCTTGGTCAGGGTGTCGTATGCTGTTGCCACAATTGCCCTATCTCTAAGTTCTCACATTACCGAGCCCGTGATGACAATGTCAATACATCGCTAGAGCAGCCCGAGCCGTCCAAGATCACGCATCATGTTGAGCGGCATTGCCGCGAGGTCTTCGCCTGCGCCGGACAGGTCGGGCGGCACGGCTTCGGCGGGGAGATAGCGCCAGCCCTGATGGCCGCGCATCGCGGCGGCGACGAGGGGAATGACCTCAGGGTCGAGGATGATCCGGCAGCGTTGGCCGCGCGGAGTCGGCTGCATGTCGAGGTCGAGGATGACCTGGCGGGCCGCCAGCGTCTGCTTGACGATCCAGACCAGCGAACCGCCACGCAGCTCGGGATGGCGCGTCGGCATGTAGCGGGTCCAGCAGATTACGGCAGGCTGGCTGTTGTGGGTCTCGACGCGGCCAGCTTGCCGCTTGGTCAGTGCCGCCACGGTGCGGCAGCCGACGGCCACCTTCGACAGATGCAGGGTCAACCGGTCAATCCGGCAGCGGTGGCCAGCCCAAGGAAGGCAAGGAACCCCATCGTGTCGGTGGTCATGGTAACGAACACGGAGGAGGCCACCGCCGGGTCGGCATCCATCCTGTCGAGCGCCAGTGGGACGAATACCCCGGCAAGGCCTGCGACAAAGATATTGACCACCATCGCCGCCGCGATCACGCCGCCCAGAGCCGGGTTGCTGAACGCGATGCCGACGCCGACGCCGATGAGAGTGGCGATGGTAATGCCGTTGAGCAGCGCAACCCGCAGTTCCTTGATGATGGTTCGGCGCGTATTCGATTCGGTGAGCTGGTCGGTCGCGATGGCGCGGACGGCGACCGCCATGGTCTGGGTTCCGGCATTGCCGCCGACCGACGCGACGATCGGCATCAAGGTGGCGAGTATCACCATCTGTTCAATCGTGCCTTCGAAGATACGAATGACTGTGGAGGCGATCAGGGCGGTGCCCAGATTGGCGATCAGCCAGCGGACCCGCTGTTTATAGGTGTCGAACACCGGCTCGTTGATGTCGCCTTCGCCCGCGTTGGATAGGGCGAGGAGGTCTTCGCCCGCCTCCTCCTGAATGATGTGGACGATGTCATCGACGGTGATCACCCCGACGAGCCGCCCGCTCGGATCAATGACGGCCGCCGAGATCAGCGCATATTTCTGGAAGCGCAGCGCGACCTCTTCCTGGTCCATATCGACCGGGATCAGCGTCTGTTCGTCCTGCATGACCTCGGCAACGGACACATCGCGCTGGGTCCGCAAGACATGGCTCAGGCGCATCGTGCCAACGGGGTGATGCCCGGGATCGGTGACGAATATCTCCCAGAAGTCGGTCGCCAGATCGGGGTTGCCGCGCAGGAAGTCGATGACCTGGCCAACGGTCCAGTGTTCCGGCACCGCCACCAGTTCGCGCTGCATCAGGCGACCCGCCGAGTCCTCGGGGTAGGAGAGCGCCTCCTCGATGGCAGCGCGGTCGTCGGCTGGCAAAGACCGCAGGACTTCGCGCTGTTCGTCGGCTTCGAGGTCTTCGATGATCGCGACCGCGTCGTCGGTATCAAGTTGCTGGACGACATCGGCGACCTGTTGCGGTTCGAGCTCGTCGAGCAGCGCGTCGCGGATCCAGTCGTTCATCTCCGCCATCACGTCGGCGTCGAGCAAATCACCCAGCGCTTCGGCCAGCGGCTGGCGCTCGTGTGCGCGCACCTGCTCGAACAGATCCGCGATATCGGCGGGATGCAGCGGCTCGACCAGCGCGCGAACCGCTTCGGTGTCACCGGCACCGAGCGCTTCGACGACGGTATCGACATAGGCACCCGTCAGCCGATTGTCCTCGATTGCCTCGCGGGGGGCGACGGTTTCGAGGTCGGAAAGAATCTTGGGCTCGGACATGGCGCGGGTTATAACGCTGCGCGCATCAGGCGCTAGCCGAACTTCGTTGCCAATTTTCGCTTGGCAGGTCGTTTGCATCCTATTCCTGTCCAGCCACTGCTGTATTAACGGCGACATGAAACTGGACTCACTGAAATTTCTGGTGGCGTTTTCTTGCCTGGGGACCAGTGCGGCGTGGGCGACAACGTCGATGCCGGCGCGGTCGGACGTCATCGCGACCTCCAAGGTGATCACGGTGCAGGACCGCATCCTGCCAACTCACGGGACCGCGCGCGACGCTGAGGGACAGATTCTGGCATTTTCGATGCCGGACCTGATCGAGATCGAGCATGCGGCAACCGGGACAACGATCAAGGTCCGCCCGGTCCGCACCGAGTCGGGCAACGGCATGTCGATGGAGATCGTCGGCCCAATCCCCGTGGCTGCGACCGGGATATATTCCGGGCTGTTGCCGGTGTCGTTCGACTATAACTGACTAAAGGTTGATCGTGGTGATCAGTGGGGCCGGGTCGGTTGCAGACTTTGCCACGATGATCTGATGCGCGCCGGGTTCCAGCCGCCAGCCATGGGTCGTCGTATCCCGGTAAGCGAGCGCCGACAGCTGTATTGCCATATGAACAATTCGCGTCTCTCCGGCAGCCAGTGAAATCCGGGCAAATGCGGCAAGGCTTTTGCGGGCGCGCGGCCTGATTGTTCCCGGAAATCCGACATAGCAGTGCACGATATGGTCTGCTGCGACCTGGCCATCATTGCGGACCGCGACGCTCACCCTGATTTCGTTGGCCTGGCAGCGCGCTGTCAGAGCGCGGTAGCCGAATTTGGCATAGCTGAGGCCGTGTCCGAACGGGTAGCGCGGGGTCAGGCCTTCCGCTTCGAATTTGGCGTAGCCGTGCCAATAGCCATAGTCGATCCGGTCGGCATCGCGGTCGAAATACGGGTAGTCGGCGGCGTCACGGGCAACGGTGAACGGCAGTCGCCCGGATGGGGATACCGCACCGAACAGCAATCGGGCGAGCGCGGTTCCGCCCTCCATCCCGGCGTAAAATGTCTGCAGAATGGCCGAGGCCTTTGAACGCCAGCTTTCGACCAGTACGGCAGACCCGGCAACGATCACGATGATGACCGGCTTGCCTGATGCCGACGCAGCTTCAATGAGGGCGAGCTGATCGCCCGGCAGGCCAAGGTCGAGTCGGTCGCCGCCAATTGAACCGCGTTCTGCGCCGTCGGTGCCAAGCGTCAGGCCACCGGGGATGAATTCGCCTTCCTCAGCGGCGGTGTAGCCGACGATGACGACAACGGCGTCTGCAGCGTCGGCAGCGGCGCGGGCGATACCAAGGTCTGCCTCATCGCCGGTCAGGATGGCGTCGTCGCCAAGGATCTGCCGCAGTCCATCAAGCGGGGTGATCACATAGGGCGGCCGGACCCGGCTGGATCCATTGTCCCCGGTATTGGCCAGTGCTGCCAATCGGCCGAGCACCGCCAGCTTGCGGATTTTGGTGCGGTCGAGCGGGAGTGTGCCGTCGTTCTCCAGCAGCACAGCCGACTTCTCGGCTGCCTCCAGCGCGAGCGCGCGGTGGGCCTCGCTTGCGACCAGCGATACCGGATAGTCGGGCAACGGATCTTCGGCACAGGCGAAGCGATACAAGGTCGACAGGATACGACGGCAGGCCGTGTCGATGACCTGTGGTTCGATGGTGCCGGCTTCGACGGCTGCGATGAGCCTGTCACCAAAGACCCGCGGCTCCGGGTTTTCGACGTCAAGACCGGCAGCTGCGCCGTAGGTCTGGTAGACGCCCATAATCCAATCGGAGTGGACGAAACCATCAAAGCCCCATTCAGCCCGGAGGATATCGGTCAGCAAATGCCGGTTCTGCCCGGCATATTCGCCGTTCGACTTGTTGTAGGCGCTCATCACGCTCGCGATGCCAGCATCAAGGATGGTCTTGAAGTGCGGCA
>JAYVLC010000058.1:0-12598 GCA_043759675.1 Sphingosinicellaceae bacterium | reverse complement strand
CCCAAATCCGGTGCAAATTCATCCGGTCGGGAGCCTTGTAACCATAGGCTGTTTTGGTCCGGTTGCCGCCTGCATCACCGATATCGGCGATGTGCAGCGGTTGATGCATGTCGCCGACCAGATGCACGAGGAACGCCAGCGCCTGCAGCCGCTCCCGCGCTGGCACCATGGGGTTTTTCAGCAATCGGGCCATGCGAGGAATTTGCGCTGTGACGCACTGGCCGTTCGGGCATTCCGCCTTGATATCAAAGGCTTTGCAGATCGGAATATCCTGATAATGCCAATATTCCGCATAGGAAAAGCGGTCGCCAAGTTTCTTGATGCAATCCGGCCAGACGCTGGCGTCCTCCAGCGTGCGCAGCCGACAGCCCGGCGTTTCCAGCGCCGCCGCCCCGGCGAGCAGCCGCGCCGCTTCCTGTCTCGCCGCCGGCGTCATCTCCGCCTCGGCAATTTGTGCGACAGTCCGATGGCCATAGTCCCACCAAGCCAGCGCAGGCGTCGCCTGCACGAGGCACATGGCAGCGAGCGAGCGGAGGGTGAGGATGCGCATCACTCACCTATCCCACTCCCCGCGCCGGAAAGAAAGTGGCGCGCGCCGACATTCAGCCGCGTGCGCTGCGCGTGTCACCGATCATCCCACGCGGGCAATCGGGGTGATTGTTGGCGCGCCAGCGACATCCCGGCCGATATGCACGCGCACGCCGTAAGCTGCCTGCAGAATTTTGGGCGTCAGCACCTGCGCGGCAAGGCCGGACGCGATGACGCGGCCCTCTTTCATCACGATCAGATGATCGGCAATGCGTGCCGCCTGCGTCAGGTCATGCAACACCAGCGCGATGCCTGCACCCGCCGTTGCCGCCGCGCGGAAGCAGGCCATGGCATCGAGCTGGTGGGCCGGATCGAGGTTGGCGAGCGGCTCGTCAGCCAGCACCCAGTCGGGCTTCCCAGCGAGCACCCGCGCCAGCAGGACCCGCGCCTGTTCTCCGCCGGACAGGCGCTGCGCCTTGCGGGCGGCAAAGCGGATGCAATCAGTCTGTTCCATCGCCTCGTCAATCGCCGCTTCGTCTGCCGCGGTGCGTCCCCAGCGGCCATGATGCGGCAGCCGGCCCAGTGCCACCAGCGCACGGACATTGATGTCCCAGTGAATGTCGGCCTGTTGCGGCAGCAAGCCGATCTGGCGCGCTCGCGCCATCGGCGGGATGGCAAGCAGGGGCGTGCCGTTCAGCGTTATCGTTCCACTGTCGGGGGTGCGCAGCGCGGCAAGGCAGGAGAGCAAGCTGCTTTTCCCCGCACCATTTGCGCCAAGAATGACCGTGACACTGGCGCGCGGAAGGCTTCCGCCGACATCGCGCAGCACCGGGCGTCCGCGAAGGGTGAGGCACAGCTGATCAAACTGTAGAGCCATCAGGCGACCTCGCGGCGCATTTTGAACAGCAGCATCATGAAGAACGGCGTGCCAAGGCAGGCCATGGCGATACCCAGCCGCACTTCGGACGTGGAGGGGAGTGTCCGGACCAGACAGTCGGCCAGCACCACCAGCAAGGCCCCGGCCAGCGCGGATGGAATAAGCAGCGCCGACGGCTGGTGACCAACCAGCGGCCGCACCAGGTGCGGCACCACCAGTCCGACAAAGCCGATGATTCCGGCCACGGCCACAGAACTGCCGACGGTCAGGCCGATACCGGCCACGACCAGCCATTGCAGCGCGGTCATGTTCACACCCAGCGAACGGGCCGCCGCCTCGCCCAGCGTCAGCGCATCAAGCGAACGCGCCGCCCACAGCAGCACGGCCATGCCAGTGGCAGCAAAGGGCAGGGCAATCCGCACATCGTTCCAGCTGCGGTCGATAAGCGCGCCCATCAGCCAGGTGACAATCTCGGCCGATGCGAAGGGCGTCGGGGCAAGGCTGATCAACAGGCTGGTCAGCGCGCCGGTCAGGCTGGAGAGGATCAGGCCGGCCAGCGTGAACACGATCAGGCTGGCCGACCGACCGGCCAGTATCGCTAGGACCGCCATGCCAACGCCGGCGCCTGCCAAGGCAAAAATGGGCAGAAGCCAGGCGGATACAGCCAGGCCAAAATACAGCGAGACAACCGCGCCGAGCGCTGCGCTTGACGATATCCCGAACAGTCCTGGATCAGCCAGCGGGTTGCGCAGATAGCCCTGCATCGTCGCGCCCGCCATCCCGAGGCTCGCACCGACGATTGCGCCGACACAGGCGCGCGGCAGACGCAGCTCCATGACGATCAGCGATTGCAGATCGCCCGACAGCCAGTGCCCGAACGGCACCCAGGTTCGTCCGGCCATCAGCGAGGCAAGCATCGCCAGCAGCAGGGCACCCAGCAGCCCGGCATTCAGCAGTCTGGAGTTCGGGTTCACCTTGATGTCTCCCAGCCACGCCGGATCGCTGCCAGCCGTTCGACAGACCGGATGATCACCGGCCCGCCGCAGTGCAGCAGGTTGGAGGGATATTGCGCGATTTTGATTCGCCGGCCTGCTTTGACCAGAGCGGGGTGGGAGAGCATCCGGTTTGCGTCGCCGCTGCCTGCGCCCATATCCGCCCGGCCTGCCATCAACACGGCAGGGGGATGGGTCAGCAGCCCTTCAAGCGGCAAAATATCCCATTTGCCAAGGCCGATATCGCGGCTGATATTGTGAAAGCCGGTATGCGACAGCAGCGCGTCGGCGAGTGTGCCCTTGCCCGGCACCAGGCCGCTACCTTGCCAGATCAGCGCCGGAATTGGCGCGGCGGTCGAACGGGTCGCTGTGAGCGCTGCATCAATGCGCGCATTCAGCGCCGCGCCGGCCTGTGGGCGTCCAATTCGCCCCGCAATCCGGGCAATCTGCAGCTTGTTCTCGTCGACGCTTTCGGGAACCGGCACTTCGAGCAGCGGGATGCCGAGCCGCTCGAGCGCGGCAATCGTCTGGATCGAGACATGCCCCCCGGCAATCACCAGATCAGGCGCTTTGCCGATCACATCCTCCGCTGAATCCGAGACCGCCGGATAGCGCAGCGCGCGTTCCAGCGGAATCGACGTGGCGCGGGGGTCCTGCGAATAATGGCTGATCGCGGCGATCTGCGCCGGGTCAGCAATCTCCATCAGGACGGCATCGACGCAAGGGTTCATCGAGACGATCCGCTGCGGCGGGCCGTCTGATCCGGCTATGACGTGTCGGCCCGCGGGGCCGCATGCAGCAAGCAGCAGCAGTAGCGCCGACAAGGTCGTTATACGGATCAATATTTGACGCCCTTCTGCGCTTTGAACCCGGCCATGCGCCGGTGTTCCACTTCGCCGTGCCCAAGGGTGTCACCCCTCGCATCCTCTATGGGTCGGGATCCCGATCCGGTTCAAGCGTCATCATATCAGCCAAGGTCTGCGTTGACACCGCGGTGATCTGGTCGACGCGATCAATCCATCCGCCGCCAGCGATTTCCGCTTGATATTAAGAGTGATTATCATTAGCGACTCGTATCGTCGATGTTGACCTCGCGTCAACCGGCATTGGTCCCGCCGTCCTCTCCGGCGTTCCATTTGCCTGCTCGGGGCCGGTTCACGACCGGCCCCGAGGTTTTTGGAGAGGCGTGGGCGGTCAAATCAATGGCGCGCGCAAATGGGAATTACAAATGCCAGAAACACCTAGCCGGACGCGTCAGATTTCGGGATTTCGCCTGGGCGCAGGGTTGGCGGCGTTAGCCGCCGCACTCGTGGTGACGGGGCCAGCGCGGGCGAATGACGCTGCCGACGACAGTGGCGACCGCGACACTATCATTGTCACGGCCACGCGCCCGGCTGCTTCGACGGCATCCAAGACCGGAACGGCAACGCGCGATGTTCCGGCCAGTATCCAGGCCGTGCCGATCACAGTGGTGCAGGAGCAGGCCGCGCTGGTGCTGAACGAAGTTGTCCGCAATGTCTCGGGTGTCCAGCCCATTTATGGCGGCGGCTACGGCTACGCTGACAATTACGTCATCCGGGGCTTGCGGATGAAGTTTTTGCGTGATGGCGTCGCCGATGGCCCGACCTTCGTTGGCTATGCGAGGTCATTCTCCGACGTCGAACGTGTTGAGGTACTTAAGGGGCCGGGATCAGCGATCTATGGTCGCTCGGAACCCGGTGGCATCATCAATCTGATCACCAAGCAGCCGAGTTTTACCCCGCTTGGCAGTATCTCGCTGACGGCAGGATCGCGGAACACTTACAATGTGCAGGGCGATATCAGCGGCCCAATCGCGTCGAACCTCGCGGTCCGCGCCACGGGCGAATATTCGACCAGTGACGGCATTCGCGGCTTGAGCAAGGAGATTGCGACCGGCGCAGTGTCCCTGCTTTGGAACATCAGCGATACGCAGCATTTGACCGCCAAGGGCGAGATTTACCGCCAGGATTTCGTCGTCGATAATTTCGGCATCATCGCCGGGGGCAACGGCGCACCGCTGCCGGTCAGCTACAAGACCCGTTATTACACGCCTGACAACAAGGTCACCCAGGATATCAAGCGGCTTACATTGGGCTACCACGCCGAGCCGACCGATACTCTTTCGGTGCGCGCCACCTATCGCTACGATACCCGCGACCTTGATTTCCGGCGCAACGCAGGCGTCAGCCTCAACGCGGCGGGGGCGCTCATCACGACAACTCAGCGCTACCAGAACGATGATACCAGCTTCCAGATCGGGCAGCTTGAAGCGGTCTACGAAAGCGACATTGCCGGGATCAAGGGCAAAACGCTGATCGGCTATGAGCACGAGCGTGACCGCTTTGATACCCTGCGCAACGAATACACCTTCCCGGAAATTCTGAACCCGCTCAATCCACTGCCGCGCGCCAGTGCTGCCGGGCTGACGCCGCGTCTGATCTATGATCGCAACATCGCGTCGGACACCAACTCGCTCTACATCCAGCACGAGGCAGCGATTGGCGACGTGATCAAGATCCGCGGCGGTTATCGCCTGGACTGGGTTAAATTTTCCGATGTCGGCGTATCGCGGGCCAATCTGGTTGGCGGAGTTGCCGGACCGCTGAACCTGCATTTCACCAACCGGCTTGGTTCGGGCCAGATCGGTGCGGTGTTCCAGCCAACGCCGTCGCTGTCGTTCTACACCGGCTATTCCGCGGGCAAATTTGTCAACATTCAGACGGAATCGCAGAGCCTGACTGGGCTGCCCGAATCGTCGAGCCAGATCGAGGCGGGCGTGAAATGGGATATAACCGCCAAGCTCAACCTCAATGCGGCCGCGTTCAAGGTGCAGCGGCGCGACTATTATGTGACGCTCGTTCCGGGCGGCAATCCTGCACCAGTCGGTGCGCAGGATGCCAAGGGCTTCGAAATTGATCTTGCAGGCGAGGTGTTCCCCGGCGTCTCGATTCTTGCCAACTATGCCTATCTTGACGCCAAAAACGTCTCCCGCGAAATCGCCACGACGTTTGGCGGGACGCCGTTCGTCAAGACCGGTTCGATCTTTGGCCTAGAACCCGCAGCAGCCGTCCGGCATTCTGGTTCATTCTGGGCAACCTATGATTTACCCGGCGCAGCCAAGGGCTTCACCATCGGCGCAGGCGTCACCGCCAAGGGGCGTTCATTTGCCGATACGATCAACGCCATCCGCATCCCGGGCTACACGGTCGGCAATGCGGCGATCACGTGGCACCAGCCGCACTACGAGGTCGCGCTCAATCTGAAGAATGTGACCAACGAACGCTATTTCGAGAACCCGACCTTTGCCGGCGGGCTGCCGGGTGATCCGCGCACCATTCTCCTCACCCTCAAAGCCAAAATGTGAAGCGAAGGATCACCCTCATGAAGCTCAAATTTATCGCCAGGTCATTGCTGGTCGTCGGCAGCGTGGTCGGCGCGACGGTGGCAAACGCGCACTATCTCTGGATCGAGCAGCCCGCCACGGGCAATGCGATCATCCACTTCGGCGAGTTCAACGAAGGGGTGATCGAACATTCGCCAGGACGTATGGATGAAATGCCGTCGATCGAAGCGTTCGCGGGCACCACATCGCTATCGGTTGCAAAACAGGCCGATCGCTTTCTGCTTTCAGCGCCCACCGGTGGTACGCCGATCACCGCGCAGGAGCTTGGCTATCCCGTGAAGGATTGGCGGGCGAACGGCATCGGCCTGGCCAAGCCGATGTTCTACGCCCGCTTCGGGGTAGCACCCTCGCCAACGCTTGATCTTGACATCTTGCCCGCTGCGGACGGCACATCTGCGCAGATATTCCTGCACGGCAAGCCATTGTCGTCAGCCGCCTATTCGCTCCATGCGCCCAATGGCTGGTCGCAATCGGGGAAGGCTGATGCGGACGGGAAGATCAGTTTCGGCCTGCCGTGGCGCGGGCAATATCTGGTTGAGGTGATCCAGCTTGAAAAGGCAGCCGGTAGCTATCGGGGCGCGGCCTATGACGTCCTCCGTCACCGCGCGACGCTGACGCTGACCCAGCCCAAGGGCATCGCGACCTTTGCGGTTCCGCTCGCCAGTCACCACGAGTGAGCGCACGATGAAGTGGCGGCGATTCAACCAGTCGGGGCTTTTGTTCGTCCCGTCGCGCTGGCAGCGAGCCCGCACCCTCCGCTGGCTCAAGCGGATTCATGCCTGGACCGGATTTTGGGGCGCGCTGGTTTTCCTGATGCTTGGGGTGAGCGGGGCGCTGCTCAACCACCGCAGCATCTGGAAGATTGACACCGGCGAACCGCAGCAGGTGAGCGCGATGAATGTTGCAGTCGCCCCCGGCGTCATCCCAGATGAACGGGCACTCGGCATGTGGGCCCAGCGCGAGCTTGGTCTCCGGACTGAACCCCGTGCGCCCCGCAAGGAAGCGGGCGGCCCGAAGCTGTTTCTCGGGGTGCCGCACGCTGAACCTCCGAAGTGGGCGCAACAATTTGCCCACGTCAATGGCCGGGTGACCGTCGAATATGTATCGGGTTCGGCAAGTGTTGCGGTGAAACAGGAGGCTGCAAACGCGTTCGGGCTGCTCAAAAATCTCCACAAAGGGACCGGCATCGGACTGGGCTGGGTGCTATTCCTCGACAGCATCGCAGGCGCGTTGGTGGCGATGAGCCTGACGGGCTTCCTGCTGTGGACGAAGCTCCACGGCTCACGCCTGCTGGCCGGCGGAATTCTCTGTGGAAGCGTTGGCGCGGTCGCAGCGACGCTTTGGCCGTATCTGCTCTGACAAGCGAATTGACTCCACCGGCATCGGCCCGTCTGAGCCACCATCCGGGGGTCGCGACGCATGGCAGGGTCAATGAAAAAATGGTGGACACACTTGGGTTCGAACCAAGGACCCGCTGATTAAGAGTCAGCTGCTCTACCAACTGAGCTATGCGTCCACGCCGCTGTCGCGGGAGAGCGGCGTTTAGGACGGGGGTGGCTGCCCGTCAAGTCGTCCCTCGCGCTTTGGCGAGCGGGCACACCGGCCTACAGGCTGGATGGACCGATGCCGAGCGTTGTGCGGTCGCGCTGGCGGGCGATCGACAGCAGGATGCCCAGCGTCACAAGCAACGTCAGCATCGCTGAGCCGCCATAGGAAATCAGCGGCAGCGGAATGCCGACAACCGGGGCGAGGCCCATGACCATCGCCGTGTTGATCGCCACGTAAAACGAGATGGTGCAGGTCAGTCCCATCGCGGCCAGCCGGGCAAAATGGCTGCGGGCCGACAGTGCGACGCTGATTCCCCAGCCGATGATGAAGCCAAAGCCGATCAGGATGAACAGCCCGCCCATCAGGCCCCATTCCTCTGCCATCATCGCAAAGGCAAAGTCAGTTTCGCGTTCGGGCAGATATTCCAGCACGCCTTGCGTTCCGTTGAGGAAGCCCTTGCCGAACAGGCCGCCTGAGCCAATCGCGATTTTCGACTGGGTGATGTGGTAACCGGCACCAAGCGGGTCGGACGATGGGTCGAGGAAAATCGCGATGCGCTTTTTCTGATAGCCGTGCATCAGGCTCATCGCGATCGGCATTGCAGCGGCAGCGAGCACGACGCCACCGACAAACCAGCGCAGCCGGACCCCGGCCAGGAACAGCATCGCGGCACCGCCAAAGGCGATCATCAGCCCGGTGCCAAGATCGGGTTGCAGCGCCACGAGGCCGAACGGCACGGCGATGATCAGCAGCGGTGGCCAGACGGCTCGGCGTGTCTCGATATAGCCGCGCGGCAGGAAGTGATAGTAACGGGCGAGCGCCAGGATGACGGCGATCTTCATGAACTCCGACGGTTGCAGCCGGATGACGCCGAGGTCGATCCAGCGCCGCGCGCCCATGCCAAGGTCGCCGGCAACCTCGACCGCGAACAGCAGCGCCAGGATGATCCCATAGGCCGGATAGGCAAACCGCGCCCAGACGGTGATGTCGATATGGGCGATCACCAGCATCATCAGCAGCATCGCGCCAAAGCGGATACCATGATTAAGTGCCCAGGGCGCCATATGGCCACCCGCAGCCGAATAGAGCCCGACCAGTCCGAACCCGCCCAGCGCCAGGATCGTCAGGATAACTGGCCAGGGCAGGGCGCGCAGGCGGTCGGGCAGGGCCGTTGGGGTGAAGTCGTTCATTCGACGCTCCCTGCGCCGGTTGCTGCCTGAACCGCATCGGAGATGGCACCGGCCTGGCGCTCCGCTTCGGCTTCGGCGGCGACGACCCGGGCCTTTTTTTCGGCCCAGTCGGCCTCCATCACCGTCAGGGTGCGGAGCGCCGTTTGCGGCTCGAACAAATAGGTCAGCACATCGCGGGCGATTGGCGCGGCGGTCGTGCCGCCGTGGCTGCCATGTTCGACAATGACAGCCGCCGCATAGCGCGGCGCATCGGCGGGTGCGAAGGCAACGAACAGCGCATGGTCGCGGAACTTCCACGGCATCGCATCGCTGTTGGTTCGTCCGGCGCGCCGGTCTGCCATCGTGATGCGCCGAACCTGTGCCGACCCGGTCTTGCCGGCCATTTGCACTTCGGGAAAGCGCAGCCTGGCCCCGGTGGCAGTGCCCCGACCCGAGTTTACCACATCGGTCATGGCGTTCCGGATCACGGCCAGATGATCATCGGGAATTCCGAGCGACTGAAACGTCGGCGGTTTGCCGACCAGCAGGCGGGGAACGACCGCCTCGCCCGACGCGATCCGGGCTGACATTACCGCAAGCTGGAGCGGCGTGGTAACCATATAGCCCTGGCCAATTGCCGCGTTCAGCGTTTCGCCGGGCAGCCAGTCGCGTTTGAACCGCTTCTGCTTCCACGCCTGATCGGGCACGATGCCGTCACGCTGGGTCGGGATCGGCAGGTCATACTCCTGGCCAAGCCCAAGCCGGCGCGCCATCGCAGCGATCCGCTCGGCCCCGATCGCGCGCCCAAAGGTATAGAAATACACATCACAGCTCTGGGTGATGCCGTTCGGCATGCTGATCCCACCGTGGCCGCCGTGCCGCCAGCAGTGAAACACATGTCGGCCAAGCCGGTACCCGCCGTTGCAGGTGCAGGGCGCCTCCGGACTGATCCCGGCGTCGAGGATGGCCAGCGCTGTCACAGGTTTGAACGTCGAACCCGGTGGATACAGCCCCTGCACCGACTTGTTGATCAGCGGGTGATGGTCACTTGCCGTCAACGCCGACCAGTTCAGGTGGGTGATCCCTTGCGAGAAACTATTGGGATCAAAGGCCGGCATTGACACCATGCAGAGCAGGTCACCGGTCCAGCAGTCCATCACGACGACACTGGCAGATTCGCCACCGATGCGCCGCGCAGCATAATTTTGCAGGTCGCGGTCGATGGTCAGCCTGACGGTTTGGCCCTGCTTGTCGGCAACATCCTCAAGCTCCCGCAGGATCCGACCGCGGGCATTGACCTCGACACGGCGCGCGCCTGCCGTACCCCGCAGCGTCTCATCAAGGGTTTTTTCGATTCCGTCCTTGCCGATGCGAAAACCGGGAAACACATACAGCGGGTCGCGGCTGACGAGAAACTGTTCGCGCGTTGGCTTGGCGACGTAGCCGAGCAGGTGGCCGACGGCGGGACCATCCGGGTAATAGCGCGCGAACCCGCGCACTGGCTGGACCCCGGCCAGTTCGGGCAGCCGAACGTTGATCGCGGCAAAGGTTTCCCAGTTCAGCCCCTTGGCCACCTCCACCGGCACATAGTCCGGCACCTGCGCGACGGCCTGGTGGATCCGGGCGATATCTTCAGGGCTGAGCGGCAGGACCTGAGAAATCGCTGCCAGTGTCGCATCGAGATCGGTGACCTGCTCGGCGATAAGTTCCAAGCGGTAGTCGGGGCGGTTGAGCGCCAGCGGCTTGCCGGTCCGGTCAACAATCCAGCCCCGGCGTGGCGGGACCAGCCGAACCGAGACGCGGTTGTCCTCGGCCAGCGTTCGGTATTTCTGCTCCTCGAATATCGACAGCCACGCCATTCGCCCGGCCAACAATAGCCCGGTGGTTGCCATCCCGGCACCGAGGAACAGCGCCCGGCGGGAAAAACGCAGCTCGCGGTCAACTTCGGTCTGGCTCACCTGCCCAAGACCCAGCGGCGCTGAAGCCTGGCAATCATCCGGACCCCCACGGGATAGGCAAGGCTGGTGGAAACGGCCTGCACCGCCATCGGCCCGATCCGGACATCACCCAGGACGAAGGTCAGGAACAGCGCCGACAGCAGCTGATAAGCGAAGATCAGGAGGGTGGCGGCGCCCCATTCAATGGCGAACAAATGTTGGCCTGCCCGCTGTTCGCTGATGCTGATGCCGAGCGCCAGAACAGGCAGCATCGTCGCATTGATCCCCATCGGCAGGCCGAGCGCTGCATCGGTTGCGATCCCAAGGGGCAGCGCCAGCCAGGCCGGCATCAACTGCGGCTGAAACAGCGACCAGATCATCACCGACAACATCGCCAGATTTGGCATCACCGGCATGGCCGTGAACAACGGGAACGACATCAGCATGATCGCCACCGATGTGATCAACATCGGGACGGCCATCCGCCAATGCTCGGCAAACCAGCCAAGCCGTTCGTCCCCGGTCATGGTCCGCCACGGCGAGTTCATCGCACCGGCTCTCCAGCCGGGGTCGCTGCAGCAACCGGCGGAAGCCACGGCGCCTGGACGATGACATAGCCGAGACCATCAAGGCGTGCCGCTGGGCGGGCCATCGGCGTTTCGCCGGTAAACCCTTCAATGGTTGCAACTGGAATATCGGGTGGAAAAACGCCACCATCTCCCGATGTCACCAGTCGGTCACCGACCCGCAACGGGCCGTCAATGGGGGCGGCATAAAGGACTTCCACCAACCCCTGGTTGACGCCTGCAACCATCGCGGGATTGCCGGTGCGGACAACCCGGACCGGGATACGGCTCGAGGCGTCGATGATCAGCAGGACGCGTGCCGCGCTCTCACCCACATCGGTGACCTGTCCCACCAGACCATCAACATTGCGGACCGGCTGTCCGGGCCGGAGACCCTGTCGGTGGCCGCCAGCCACAACCGCCGAGCGGACAAAACTGCCGGATGATGCACCCGCGATGGCGACGACGCGCGACCATCCCGCGCCGACATCAACCACACGCAGCAGCGCTTTCAATTGCCGGTTCTGTCGCGCCAAGGCATCGCGTTCGTGGATCAGTACCCGCATCCGATTCAGTCGCGCTTCGAGATAGCGATTGCGATCGATCGTGCCAAAATAGGCATCCATTTTGCTGAACCAGCCATTGACCATATCTGTTGGCCGACCGGCCCATGACCACAAAGGCGCCGTTGCATCGACCGCAGCTGATCGCAGTCCGGCACCGCGGGCCGGATCAGCGCGAGCGCTGACCAGCAGCCCGCTGCCAATGAGGACGGCCAGCGCGCTTGCGACGACGGCATAGAGCGCGCGATTCCGCTCGCGGCGCGACAGGCTCGACCAGCTTAATCGGGACGGCCAGGCCACGCTGCGGCCTCCTTATCGTTGCAGATTACGCGGTTTCCAGCACACCGCGGTACACCGGATCCTCAAGCGCCCGCCCGGTCCCGAGCGCGACACACGTCAGCGGATCATCGGCAACCGACACCGGGAGGCCGGTGGCCTCCCGCAAGACGGTGTCGATATCCTGTAGCAACGCGCCGCCACCGGTCAGGACGATGCCCTGATCGACAATGTCAGCCGCAAGCTCAGGTGCGGTATTCTCCAGCGCCAATCGGACGCCTTCGATGATCGTTGACACGGGCTCGCTCAAGGCTTCGGCAATCATCGCCTGATTGATGGTGATTTCCTTTGGGACTCCGTTCATCAGGTCGCGGCCCTTGATCTCCATGGTGCGGCCAATGCCGTCAGCTGGCGCCTTGGCGGTGCCGATTTCCTTTTTGATGCGCTCCGCCGTTGCTTCGCCGATCAGCAAATTGTGGTTGCGTCGGACATAGGAGGTGATTGCCTCGTCCATCTTGTCGCCGCCGACCCGCACCGACGTTGTATAGGCCAGCCCCCGCAGCGACAGCACTGCGACCTCGGTTGTACCGCCGCCAATGTCGACAACCATTGACCCGATCGGTTCGGTGACCGGCATCCCGGCCCCAATCGCAGCTGCCATCGGCTCCTGGATGAGATAGACTTGGCTAGCGCCGGCATTTGATGCAGCGTCGCGAAT
>JAYVLC010000057.1:0-5683 GCA_043759675.1 Sphingosinicellaceae bacterium | reverse complement strand
GTCTATCCGCGCAATTCACGCAATCTGGCGGCGGCGCTGATCAAGGCTGGTGCCAAGGTTGAGACCAGGGAATATCCCGGCCTTGGCCATGTCGGCATCCTGCTGTCCCTGACCAAACGGTTCAAGGGCAAGGTTACCGCCCTTGATGACAGTGTGGACTTCCTGAACCGGGAGGTGCCCCGGCGCTAGGTGAACCTGTTGTCACGCGGAAATCCCTGTGGCGGCAGGCGTCCGGCCTGAGCGCGGTCACCAAGCCACGATGACAGGTCCGCCTCGGTGCGGGTTCGGCCACTGTCGCCGCCCATCGCCCAGGACAGACCGTCGGCAAGCCGGAACGGCAGAACGTCCGACAGGCCGCCGTCCTTGAATTTCTGCAGGGCGACGCCCTGGCCGCGCGACATTTCCGGGATTTGCGACAGCGGGAACACCAGCAGTTTCCGGTTGTCGCCAACAGTTGCCAGATGATCGGCGTTCACCGGTAGCACGCGGACCAATTTCAGCTTCGCGCCGGGTCTTGGCGTGGCAATCTGGCGCCCTTTGCGCGTTTCAGCCAGCGTGTCGGCGGCCAAGACAACAAATCCGCGCCCATCGCTTGCTGCCAGCAGGAGTCTGGCGTCGGGGCGATAGGCATAGAGCGCGATGATCTCGGCTTGCGCGTCCATATCGACCATCAACCGGATCGGCTCGCCAAATCCGCGGCCGCCGGGCAGCCGGTCGGCTGCCAGGGTGTAGAACCGGCCGTTGTCGGCGGCGACGATGACCTTGTCGGTGGTTTGCGCATGGAAGGCGAAGGCGGGGCCATCACCTTCCTTGAATTTGGCAGCATCAGCGCTGGCGATATCGACATGGCCTTTCATGGCGCGAATCCAGCCCTTGGCGGACGCGATGACGGTGATCGGTTCGCGTTCGATCATCGCTTCGAGCGGGATGTCGGTGAAAGGTGCGGGCGTGTCGAATGTCGAGCGGCGGCGGCCAAGTTCGGTTTCCGGGCCATAGCGCGCCCGCAATTGCCCGATGTCGGCTTTGACGCGAGCGCGCTGCTGCGCCGGACTGGCAATCAACGCAGCCAGGCCCTTGCGTTCGGTCAGCAGCTTTTTATTTTCCTTGCTGATCTCCATTTCCTCAAGGCGGCGCAGCGACCGCAGGCGCATGTTGAGGATGGCCTCAGCCTGCCGGTCGTTAAGGTCGAAGGTGCGCATCAATTCGCCCTTCACCTCATCCTCTTCACGGATGATCCGGATCACTTCGTCGAGATTCAGATAGGCCTTGAGGAAGCCATCGAGCAGTTCCAGCCGGTCGTCGATCTTGCCGAGCCGGTATTCCGACCGCTTGACCAGCACCTCGATCTGGTGGTCGAGCCACGCCAGCAGGGCGGCCTTCAGCGACATGACCCCGGGCGTCCGGGTCTTGTCTAGCACGTTCAAATTCAGGCTGAACCGGATTTCGAGGTCGGTGAGCTTGAACAGGCTTTCCATCAGGATCGTCGGGTCAACGTTGCGTGACTTTGGCTCGAGAACCAGCCGGATTTCGGTGTCCGATTCGTCGCGCACATCTTCGAGGATCGGCAGCTTGCGGTCGTTGATCAGGTTGGCGATTTCCTCGATCAGCTTGCCCTTGGCGACCTGGTACGGAATTTCGCTGATGATGATCTGATAGCCGCCGCCCTTCAGGTCGACTTTGTCCCACCGAGCTCGCAGCCGGAAGCCACCACGCCCGGTTGCATAGGCCTCGCGGATCGAGGCTGCCGATTCAACAATGACGCCACCGGTCGCAAAATCCGGCCCGCGCACAAAGGCCACGACGTCGTCGATTGTCGCATCGGGGTTGTCGATCAAAAGCATCGCTGCATCAGCGAGTTCCGCGACATTGTGGGGCGGGATGGAGGTCGCCATGCCTACCGCGATGCCCGAGGCGCCATTGGCCAGCAGATTTGGGAAGGCCGCCGGAAAAACTTCCGGCTCATCTTCCTCGCCATTGTAGGTCGGGCGGAAGGTGACACAGTCTTCGTCAACGCCGTCCATCAGCTCGATGGCAGCAGACGTCATCCGGGCTTCGGTATAGCGCATGGCTGCGGCGTTATCGCCGTCGACGTTGCCGAAATTGCCCTGACCGTCGACGAGCGGATATCGCAGCGAGAAGGGCTGCGCGAGCCGGACCATCGCATCATAGATCGAAGCGTCGCCGTGCGGGTGATATTTGCCCATCACGTCGCCAACAACGCGGGCGCATTTCTTGTAACCCGCATCCGGGTCGAGCTTGAGCAAGCGCATCCCCCACAGCAGGCGGCGGTGGACGGGCTTCAGCCCGTCGCGCACGTCAGGGAGCGACCGGGCGGTAATCGTCGATAGCGCATAGACCAGATACCGGTCGCTGAGCGCGTTGGCGAAGGGAATGTCGAGAATGCGGTCGGTGTCGCGGAGTTCGGTCATAGCCCTGCGGTATAGGGTGTCGCGACGCGCTTCGCCACACGCTGTGTGAAGCGGTGGCGTGTCGGCAACAAATCAGCCCCGCGACGGTGCGCCAGCAGGCTGCGCTCAATGAAATGCCCGGTGGTCAGCAGTGCGGCGGCGATATCGGGCCAGTCGGTTGGGCCGGGGTCGCCGCGCAGGAACGCCGGCAGGGGGAGAAGCTTGTTCGCATAGGGTGTGCCCGCCGCCTGACTGACCGCTTTCGACGATTTTGGGCTGACATAGATCAGGTCGTCCCGACTGCCAGTTGCGGCACATTCCGACAAATCCAGCCCAAAGCCCAGGCGTTCGAGCAGCAGCAACTCATAGCGCGCCACCGCTGCTGTCCACGGTCTGGGGTCATCACTATGGTCCATGACGCTCAGCAGGCCAGACAATGCCTCGTACACGCCTGGGTAGATATGCCCCTCCGCCAGCACTGCCGCAGTCAGGCCAGTTGTCCAGTCGAGTGTCGCGGCTCCAAGACCATCGAGCGTCAGCGCGGCGCGGGAGGTCAGCAATTCCACTGTCGCGGCGGCCAATTGGTCATCGACGCGTGACCGTAGTTCGATCTGGACCAGATTGCCCGGCTGGAGTGTCGGGCGCAGCTTTCGCGAGCGCCCGCCGCGAACATAGCCCGCCTGCAGGCCAGTGTCCGCTGTCAGGAATCTGACCACCGCGCCATTCTCGCCGTGAGCGATCACGGCACACACGATGGCCTGGGCGCTAAGGATCACGGAAATACTTGAGTCGCATCAGTCGTCATGGTAGAATAACACCTATATTTCTACCATTGAGGTCATGATGCAGCTCAATATCAAAGATCCCGAGACATTCGGTCTCGCAAAGCGAATCGCCGAACGCAAGCAGATACCGATGACGCAGGTTGTCCGCGATGCCCTGCGCCGGGAGGCCAAGGAGATGGACCGCACCGGCAAAGCTGAAATTTCGCGAAAAATTGCGGCCGCCAACCGGATTATCACTGAAGTCGGCATCATTGCGAAGCGGGACGGCATCGTCTTCCGGACAAACGACGAATTCAATGCTGAAACCTATGACGAATATGGGCTGCCGCGTTGATAATTGATTCGTCTGCGTTTCTGGCAATCCTGCAGGATGAACCTGAAAAGGATCGATTTTTGCAAGTGGTTGCCGAGTCAGCTCAGGTGAGCCTGTCGGCGGCGTCCTACGTCGAAGTCATGCTCCGCACGGATCGAAATTCTGCCTCTGAACTTGGTGCCCGCGCCGACCAGCTTCTGGAAATTCTCGAGATCAGGATCGTGTCGTTCACGGCTGAGCAGGCGTTGGTAGCTCGAGAAGCCAATCGCCGTTTTGGCAAAGGCAAGCATCCGGCGGCCCTCAACTTTGGGGATTGCATGACCTATGCGCTGGCCAAGGTCACTGGTGAGGCGTTGCTATTCAAGGGCGACGATTTCGGTCGCACGGATATCCTGTCGGCGCTTTGATCTATTCGACCCAGTCCAGGCCCATGTCGCGGTACACCGTCCGGTCCTCCGACCAGCCGGGGTTGACCTTGACGTGCAGGAACAGGTGGATGCGCCGCCCGAGTTGGGCTTCAAGTTCCAGGCGAGCTGTCTCGCCTATCTTCTTGATCTGCTGCCCTCCCTTGCCCAGAATGATCGCTTTTTGCGTGTCGCGCTCAACCAGAATTTGCTGATGGATGGCGGCGGACCCATCCTTGCGGTCTTCCCATTTTTCGGTCTCGACCGTTGACGCATAGGGCAGTTCCTCGTGGAGCTGGAGGAATAGCTGCTCACGGGTGATTTCGGACGCCAGCAGCCGCGTCGTCACGTTGGAGACCTGATCCGCCGGAAAATGCCAGGGTCCATCGGGCAGGGCAGTCGCCAGCGTCGCCTTCAGGTCGGCAACCCCATCCCCTGACTTTGCCGACACCATGAAGGTCTCGACAAATGGCACCCGGCTGTTCGCCTCCTCCGCCAGCCCAAGCAGGCGCGATTTGGCGGTGATATCCACCTTGTTGAGCACCAGCATCTTGGGCTCGTCACGTGACTTTAAGGCTTCGAGGATCGCCATCGTGTCCTCGCTCAGCGACACTTTGGCGTCGATCACCAGCACGACCACGTCGGCGCCGCTGGCACCTTCCCACGCAGCCTGAACCATCGCGCGGTCGAGGCGCCGACGTGGGCGGAAAATTCCCGGCGTATCAACGAGCAGCAGCTGGGTGGTGCCTTCGATGGCAATCCCCATCAGGCGGGCGCGCGTTGTTTGTACCTTGGGGCTGACGATGGCGACCTTCTGTCCGACCAGCGCGTTGACCAGTGTCGACTTGCCGGCGTTCGGCGCACCGACGACGGCAACGACGCCGCAGCGTTCACGGCCCGGGTTCACGCGCCGATCCGGTCGAGCATATATTGAGCAGCCAAGCGTTCGGCCTCCTGTTTCGAGCTGCCCTCCGCTTCGGCGGGCTCCACTCCATTGACGCATACCCGCATTTTGAACCGCGACTGATGGTGCGGGCCGGAGCGTTCAACGACTTCATAGCGCGGAACGCCGGCCCGGTGCTCCGCTGCCCATTCCTGTAGCGCTGATTTCGGATGTTTGGGGGCCTCGGCGCGAGCTTCGACCTCGGGTGCCCAGGCGCGGCGGACAAAGTTGTTTGCTGCCTCCCAGCCGCCATCGAGCCAGAGCGCGGCGATCAACGCCTCGCAAATGTCACCAAGGACGTGGGTGCTTTGCTTGACGCCGCCAGCGCGGGCGGCGGCATCGACGCGGACATGCTCGCTGACGCCGATCCGGCGCGCGATCTCGGCGCAGATTTCGCCGCTGACCAGCTCGGTGACGCGCCGGGTCAACTTGCCTTCGTCGTCACCGAAATCCTCGTACAGCCAATCGGCGATGATCAGCCCGAGGACCCGGTCGCCGAGGAATTCCAGTCGCTGGTAATTGGTGCTGCCAAAACTTGGGTGGGTCAGGGCGCGGTCCAGCAGGGACGGATCGCTGAATTGGTGACCAAGCGCCGACTTTGCCCAATCAATCGCAGCGGGTGCGGACATGGTCAAAACACCAATCCGACGCGGTTGCCGCGGAGTGCTGTCCACCAGCTGCGCGGACCAGCGGCGCTGGCAGTGCCATCGGTCGAGAAAAAGCTGATGCTGGCACGGCCAATCAGATTGTCGGTGGGTACAAAGCCAAGACCGCCCTCAGCGAGGGTGAAGCGACTGTCGGCGGAATCGTCGCGGTTGTCGCCCATCATG
>JAYVLC010000056.1:0-7247 GCA_043759675.1 Sphingosinicellaceae bacterium | reverse complement strand
ATCCTCACCAACGATCTCGATTTTGGTGCGATATTGGCGGCGACAAATGGCAAAGCACCAAGCGTCGTGCAAATCCGGGCGGGCGATCTTTCGGTCAAGGCGATCGGCAGCCAGACTATTGCGGCGTTCAATCAAGCGCAGGCGGCGCTTGCCGAAGGGGCATTGATGACCATCGACCCCAATCGTTTCCGGCTGACTTTGCTGCCATTGGCGGGTAAATTCCTCTGACATGATATCCCGACTTTCGTGGGGGTTGCGGTATGTCTATGCAGAGCGACAGAATGTCAGGGGATATGTGTAGATGTGCGGAATCATTGGTATCCTTGGCCGCGATGCGGTTGCGGAGCGCTTGCTCGGCGGACTTAAGCGGCTTGAATATCGGGGATATGATTCGTCCGGCATCTGCACAGTCCATGATGGCGATTTCGACCGCCGGCGCGCGCAAGGTAAGCTGGTAAACCTGACGGCCCGCCTTCAAGCCGAGCCGCTGCCCGGCAATGCGGGGATCGCCCACACCCGCTGGGCAACACACGGCGCACCGACCGAAGACAATGCCCATCCGCACATCGCCGGTGACGTCGTCATCGTTCACAATGGCATCATCGAAAATTTCAAGCCGCTGCGGGATGAACTGCTCGCCGAGGGCCGGACCTTCCTCAGCCAGACCGACACCGAAGTTGTCGCACATCTGATCGCTCGTGAGGTTGAACACGGCGCGGCACCGCGTGAGGCAGTCGCGACCGTCCTGCCCCGGCTGCACGGGGCATTTGCGCTGGCCGTAATGTTCCGCAACCACCCGGACCTGCTGATCGGGGCCCGCCTTGGCGCGCCTCTGACCGTTGGCTATGGCGATGGCGAGAATTACCTTGGCTCCGACGCCATTGCCCTCGCCCCGCTGACCCGCCGGATCACCTATCTTGACGAAGGCGACTGGGCTGTCGTCCAGCGCGACAGCGTCGAAATCTACGACCAGTCCAACAACCGCGTGAAGCGCCCAGTCGTCGATTCCGGTGCGTCGGGGATGCTGGTCGACAAAGGCAACCACCCGCATTTCATGCTGAAAGAAATCTACGAGCAACCGGTGGTCGTCGCGCAGACGCTGCAAAGCTATTTGCGCCCGCTCGAAAATCAGGTCGCCCTGCCAGTTATGGATTTTGATCTGTCGACCGTCGAACGCATGGCCATCGTCGCCTGCGGGACCGCCTCCTACGTCGGGATGATCGGCAAATACTGGATTGAACAACTGGCGCGGGTGCCTGTCGAAGTCGATGTCGCCAGTGAATACCGCTACCGCGACCCGGTCCTTGGCCCGAACATGCTCGGCCTGGTGATTTCACAATCAGGGGAAACCGCCGACACGCTGGCGGCGCTCCGCCACATGAAGTCCGGCGGCCTGACAACGGCTGGCATCATCAACGTGCCGACCAGTTCGATGGCGCGCGAAGTTGACCTGCTGTTGCCAACCCACGCCGGCCCCGAAGTCGGGGTCGCCTCCACCAAGGCGTTCACCTGCCAGCTGGCGGTCATGGCAGCGCTCGCGGTCAATCTCGCCCGCGCCAAGGGCCGTCTGACATCAGAAGCGGAAGCGGAGATTGTCCACCACTTGTCCGAAATTCCAGAGGCGATGAACCACGCGCTGGCGCACGACGACGAGATCCGCAAAATGGCACCCAAGATCGCAGCGGCCCGCGACGTCTTGTATCTGGGCCGCGGTCCAGACTATCCGATGGCACTTGAGGGCGCACTCAAACTCAAGGAAATCAGCTATATTCATGCCGAGGGCTATGCGTCTGGCGAGATGAAGCACGGCCCGATCGCCCTGATCGATGACCTGGTGCCGCTGATCGTCATCGCCCCGTCCGGCCCGCTGTTCGACAAGACCGTGTCGAACATGCAGGAGGCCCAGGCGCGCGGCGCGCAGGTGGTACTGATCTCCGATGCCGATGGCATCGCGCAGGCGGGCGAGAACACCATCGCCACCATCGAAATGCCCAGGGTCCACCCGCTGATTGCGCCGCTGGTCTATGCCGTGCCGATCCAGCTTCTCGCTTATCATGTCGCCGTGTTGAAGGGCGCAGACGTTGATCAACCCCGCAATCTGGCAAAATCCGTCACGGTGGAGTGAGGCATCAGACCCGGGTGAACATCACCGCCGTCAGCGCGAAGAACCCAGCGATTGCGCCTAGGCCGAGCGTGATCCCACCGGCATGGGCGAGGCGGTCTGCGGTGATCTTGGGGCGGGCTGCGGTCATCATCTGCTGCACAGCATCGAGATGGCAGGCCGAATATCCGGCGGCTGCGAATTCGCTGAGCGCCTCGCGGCTGCCCTTGAGAACGGCTGCGGCCTGACGGCGGAGCGCCTCCAGCCGGGTATCGGCAAGTGGCCTGGTTCCACGTCGCCCCAGGATCGCATCGCCAGCCCGGCGCAATTTGCCATCGGACCCGACCGCTTCCTGGCCCGACGCAACCAGACGCAAGACCCGGAGTTCGAGCGCATCGAAGCGCACCGGCGCCGGACCGGCTGTGCCAGGTCCACGACCGCTCGGGTCCATCATCTCAGATTGCGCCAGCATCGCCGATCTCCGGATGTGTATCGTCAATGGTCCGCATGTCGTCAGCTACGTGCCGGGCCGGGCGATAGTTTCAGTCGAAGCCCGACCGGCGCTGACTAGCGAGCCGCGACGGTCGTGAACGATGCAGGCGATGCGGCCTGCGCCGGAGCGGTTGCGCCAAGCAGGCAGATCGAAGCAAAAATAATGGTGCCGGTCAGGCTGACTAGGGTGCGCAGCGCTGAGTTAGGGTTGTAAACGGCCATGATAGTCTCCTGTTGATTGGTGTGACCGGGTGTTTCCGGTCTCGCCTGACCAATATGTTTGCAGGAGCCGTGCCAACTTTCAGTTTCATAAAAATATGCATGTTTTTCAACATTTTATTGAGAATTAGGGGAAACTCAAACCCACTGTTCTTTCCTAAATATTGGTGAATTTTCCGCTGTTGTGGCAATATTGAGCCCGCAACTTCACAGCTCGCCACCGGCAACATCCGTTGCTATCGTCCCGCGATGTCAAACACTCTCCTCCTTGCCGGTGGCTGCCATTGCGGGGCGGTCCGGTTCGAGATCGATGTGCCGCCGACGGTCAATGTTCTCGACTGCAATTGCTCGATCTGCAGCAAGACCGGCTTCCTCCACCTGATCGTGGCGGCCGGGGACTTCCGGTTGCTGACCGACCCGGTGGCGCTCACGACGTACAGCTTTGGAACCCACACCGCTCAGCACCTGTTCTGCACCCGTTGCGGCATCAAAAGCTTCTACCGCCCCCGCAGCCATCCGGAGGGTTGGAGCGTCAATCTGCGCGCCCTCGACAATGCCAGTGCGCTGACCGCGACCATCACGCCCTATGATGGGCGCGGCGGCTGGGAAGCTGCGCGTTCTGGGCTGGACGCCTGATTCAATACCATATCGTCATTCCCGCGAAGGCGGGAACCCAGTCCCAGCAAAAAACGTGCGGGCTTTCGCTCGCGCTACCTGCAAAGCGAACTGGGGTCCCGCCTTCGCGGGAATGACGATATGATTTAGGTGCTGTCAACCACCCCGCCCTCGGAGTCCTCGCATGCCTTACGACTACGATCTGTTCGTCATCGGTGCCGGGTCCGGCGGCGTCCGCGCCGCGCGCATCGCGGCGGGCCACGGCGCGCGCGTCGCCATCGCCGAGGAGCACAAGGTCGGCGGTACCTGCGTCATCCGCGGCTGCGTGCCCAAGAAGCTGCTGGTCTACGGCTCGCACTTCGCCGAGGACTTGGCCGACGCCCGCCGCTTCGGCTGGGAGATCGGCTCGGCGACCTTTCACTGGCCCGTCCTGCGCGACAATGTGCTGGCCGAGGTCGCGCGCCTCAACGGCCTCTACACCGTCAATCTCGACAAGGCCGGGGTCACCACCTTCCACGATCGTGCCGTGCTGATCGACGCCCACACACTCCGGGTCGGCGACAAACGCATCACCGCCGACAAAATCCTGATCGCCACCGGGGCCCGCCCACAAATCCCCGGCGTGCCCGGTGCCGAGCACGGCATCACCTCGAACGAAGTGTTCCATCTCCCGACCCTGCCAAAGCATATCGTCATCGCCGGCGGCGGCTATATCGCCACCGAGTTCGCCGGTATCTTCCACAATCTCGGGGTCGAGGTAACGCTGCTGCTGCGCGGCGACCGCCTGCTGCGCGGCTATGACGACGACCTCGCCGACCGCCTGATGGCCGCGACCCGCAAATCGGGCATCCATGTCCGCACCGGGGCGGCATTCGAGCGCATCGAGCGCCAAGCCGACGGCAGCCTCGCCATCCATGTCACCAATGGCGGCGAGCCCCTGATAGCAGACCAGCTGATGTTCGCTGTCGGTCGTCCGCCAAATTCAACCGGCCTGGGGCTGGAAGCCACTGGCGTCGCGCTCGACCCGAAAACCGGGGCGATCAAGGTGGACAGCGCCAGCCGCACCAACATCGCCAACATCTACGCCGTCGGCGATGTCACCGACCGCGTCCAGCTCACCCCGGTCGCCATCCGCGAGGGTCACGCCTTTGCCGACACTATATTCGGCAACAAGCCATGGACCGTCGACTATGACTGTATCCCGAGCGCGGTGTTCAGCCACCCGCCCATCGCCAGCGTCGGCCTGTCCGAGGCAAAGGCGCGCGCGAAATATGGCGATGTCAAAATCTTCACCTCCGACTTCCGCGCCATGAAAAACACGCTCGCCGACCGCGACGAGCGCGCGCTCTACAAACTGATCTGCGACCCCGCCACCGACCGCGTCGTCGGCGCCCACATCATCGCCCCCGACGCCGCCGAAGTCATGCAAGCCATCGCCATCTGCGTCAAAGCGGGCCTCACCAAAGCCCAGTTCGACGCCACCTTGGCGATCCACCCGTCAATGGCGGAGGAGTTTGTGCTGATGAAGTGAGGGGGGATTTGCGCGGCAAATTGTTTGACGAGATTACCAGTCGCCATCCCCTATCGCAAAGTCTCCACAGCGACCGGCGATTCCCATCCGGCGTCTTGCGCCAATGCTCCGTCGAAAGTCACAAAATCTTCAGTCCTCCGTGCCGCCACGAGGTGCAGCATGTCCGCAAGGTCGGCTCCGGCGGCGTGACGGGCGAGCGCCCAGCCGATAGCCCCGGGGTCGTCGACGGCTACAGTGGGAAGGGACAAGAGCTTGCCAAGCGCATCGCTCACGCGCTCGCGCGACCAACCGAAATTCGACCGCAAGACCCACTCTGTTTCCATCATGACTCCGTTCGAGACGTAGACGCCCCGTTCTGAAATCAGCGCGCCCGCGATGGCGGCTTGGCGCGTGTCGTCTCGGGCGATGAAGCGGACGATGACGTTGGTATCCGCAGCGATCATCCAGACCGCGGAGGCCAAGACTCGCGCGCCGCGCGCATGACACCTTCGTTCATTTCCTCGAGCGAGACCGGTGGACCGTCGTGGGGCGGCACACTCGCCCAAAACTCCTCTACGGTCATCGTGCGTTCGTTGCTCGCCGGCCGCCGCAGCAACACGCCGTCCGGCCGGTCGATGACCTCAAGCGGCGTCCCGAAAGACCAGTCGTGATTGTCACGGACACCCTTTGGGATGACGACTTGCCCCTTGGCGGACATGGTTGTTTGGACGCTCATGTGCGGTAGGATAGCGTCTTACCGATGATCTGGCAAGGCTAGCCGAGAATCGTGGCGAGGATATCAGTTGTCAAAACCCCACAAACCGCACAGCCTCCGCCACGCCTCGCCGTTCGGACACCACCGCGTTCGCCGGAAACGTCTCATCCGGCCAGCCGAGCGCGATGCTCTTCATGATGACGTGATCGTCGGAAATCCCGGCATGTTCGCGCACCACCGGCGACTGCATGATGCCCTGACTGTTGATGACGCAACCCAACCCCCGCGACCACGCCGCGTTCACCAGCGCCGTTGCCACCGCGCCGCAGTCGAAGGGCGTGTCGTCGCTGCCAGCCAGTTCCTTGTCGTAGGCAATGATCACGCAGACCGGCGCGTCGAACTGCCGGAAGCCGCGCATCACCCAGTCCTGCCGTCCGGCCGCGTCGTCGCGCTCGATGCCCATGGCGGCGAACAATTGTTTGGCAACGCCGATCTGCCGCTCGCGGTGCAGGCCGGCGAAGGCGGTGCCGGTGCGGAACTCGCGCGATTGCGGAATGCCAGCCATCATCCGCTCGGTATTGCCCCGGCGGATGCGGTCGAGCGGTTCGCCGGTGATGACGTAGAAATGCCAGGGCTGGGTGTTCATCGACGATGGGGCTCGCATCGCGAGGGTGAGGATTTCCTCGATAAGCGCCCTCGGCACCGGATCGGGCTTGTAGCCGCGCGTACTGCGGCGGCCCATGACGACGTCGTCGAACTTCATGCTTGGCTCTCCTTGTTTCATCGCGGCCCCGGCCCTGGCCCTGTCAGCACCCGGGCGATCATCGCCTCGTCGGCCTCGATCTGCCCATCGAGCAGCAGTGTCGCCAGCCCATGCACGATCGACCACGCCCCCAGCGCATAGGCCGTACCTTCGCCCGGGGGGGCGTTGGCTTCGGCGTTGGCGCGCAGCATGGCAAAGGCGGACCCTGCATCCGTCTCCCCCACGCCGTGGCGCGACGTAAAGATCAGCCGGAACAGTGACGGGTTATCAAGCGCGAAGCGGACATAGGCGCGCCCGGTCGCCGCGAACGCTGCGGTGCCGCCGCCTGCCGCCTCGGCTGCGGCACGCTGGGCGTCGGCGAGTTTGTCGAGGCCCGCTGCCGCAAGGGCGGCGAGCAGCGCGCCATGGTCGGGGAAGTGGCGATAGACAGCGGTGGCGCTGACGCCCGCCGCCCGCGCCAGTTCGCGCAAGCCAGGCGCGGCACCGTCGCGGGCCGCCAGCAGGTCGAGCCCGGCCGCGATCAGCGCGGCCCGCAGGTCACCATGGTGGTAGCGCTTTTCCATGTTGACACTGTTATCATGCATCGTCATGCTGACACTGTAAACATCTCCGAGTCGAAAGGCCACCGATGATGGCAAATGCTATCGAAACCGCGATCCGCAACACCGTCGGGGCAGGCCTCGGCTTCGTTGCAAAGTATCAGCGCGACCATATGGCCGCGACCGGTCCCAACGAATATCTGACCGGCATCCACACGCCGATGACGACCGAGCTGACACTCGACAATCTGGCGGTCACCGGCACAATCCCGCCAGAACTGGATGGCCGCTAT
>JAYVLC010000055.1:0-5221 GCA_043759675.1 Sphingosinicellaceae bacterium | reverse complement strand
CCAAGCTTCCGGTGGGCATTACGATGGCGCATTGTCTTTATCCTTGTTCGTCAGGCAGCCGTGTCGAGGATTCCCCGTCAGGTACTGCAAGCCGCGCCCAAAACGGGGGCGCTGTCCGTTGGATCAATATTCCTGCTCAAGCTTCTTGGCGAGGTCTTCGATGTTTTCCGGTGGCCAGCCGGGGATGTCCATCCCGAGGCGCAGGCCCATGGCGGTCAGGACCTCCTTGATCTCGTTCAGGCTCTTGCGACCAAAGTTTGGCGTCCGCAGCATCTCGGCTTCCGACTTCTGAACCAGATCGCCGATGTAGATGATGTTATCGTTCTTCAGGCAGTTCGCCGAGCGCACCGACAGCTCAAGCTCGTCAACCTTCTTCAGCAGGAAGCGGTTGATCTGAGTGCCCGATGAATCCTCGACAGTGCCACCCGGCATGGCCGCGGTAACCGTTGACGGTGCATGGGCGACCTGCGGCTCGTCAAAGTTGACGAACAACTGGAGCTGGTCCTGCAAAATGCGCGCAGCATAGGCAACAGCATCATCCGGGCTGATCGTGCCATCGGTTTCGACCGTCATCGTCAGCTTGTCATAGTCCAGTTCCTGCCCAACCCGGGTGTTCTCCACCTTGTAGGCGACCTGACGGACCGGCGAGTAGAGCGCATCAACCGGGATCAGCCCGATTGGCGCATCAACCGGACGGTTGGCCGACGCCGGCACATAGCCCTTACCGGCTTCCACGGTCAGTTCCATATTCAGCGTCGCACCCTCATCAAGCGTGCAGATCACCAGCTCCGGGTTCAGCACTTCGATGTCGCTGGTGGTCGCAATCTGGCCGGCGGTCACTTCGCCGGGGCCGGTTGCGGTCAGCTGGAGGCGCTTCGACGTGTCGCCCTGCATCCGGATCGCGGTCTGCTTGACGTTCAGCACGATGTCGGTGACGTCTTCACGAACGCCGACCAGCGACGAGAATTCGTGGAGTACTCCGTCGATCTTGATCGCGGTGACGGCTGCGCCCTGCAGCGAAGACAGCAGCACGCGGCGCAGCGAATTGCCGAGCGTCAGGCCGAAACCACGCTCCAGGGGTTCAGCAACAAAGGTCGCCTTCCGCTTGCCATCCCCACCCGGACGCACGTCCAGCTGGTTTGGCTTTTTCAGTTCCTGCCAGTTCTTCGCAATGACTGCCACTATGCTCATCCTTGGCTTTTCGGACGCTGCCGGGAAGCGGCGCGATCCGAGGGATCGAATTTAGACGAAACGAATTGGGATCAGACCCGGCGACGCTTTGGCGGGCGCACACCATTGTGCGGGATCGAGGTCACGTCGCGGATCGCGGTGATCTGAAATCCGACGGCCTGCAATGCGCGCAGGGCCGATTCGCGGCCTGAACCCGGGCCTTTAACCTCGACTTCGAGCGTCCGGACGCCGTGCTCCGCAGCCTTCTTGCCTGCGTCTTCAGCAGCCATCTGGGCGGCATAAGGCGTCGACTTGCGGCTGCCTTTGAAACCCATGGTGCCAGCCGATGACCAGGCAATCGCGTTGCCCTGTGCGTCGGTGATCGTGATCATCGTGTTGTTGAATGACGCATTCACATGCGCCACGCCCGATGTGATGTTCTTGCGCTCGCGCCGTTTAACGCGAGCCGGTTCCCGTGCCATCGTCTTCGTCCTTACCTTGTCGTCGCGAGCCAGCGCCTGCGGCGCAGCTCAGCGCCTTATTTCTTCTTGCCGGCAATCGGCTTGGCTTTGCCCTTGCGGGTGCGTGCATTGGTGTGTGTGCGCTGGCCGCGGACCGGGAGGCCCTTGCGGTGACGCAAGCCACGGTAGCAGGCCAAATCCATCAGCCGTTTGATATTCATCGAGACCGTCCGGCGCAGGTCACCCTCAACCGAATAGTCGCGATCAATGATCTCGCGAATCTGGACAACTTCCTGATCGGTCAGGTCCTGGACGCGCCGTTCGACGGGGAAACCCATTTTCTGGGTGATTTCCTTCGCCTTGGTACGACCGATGCCGTGAATATAGGTAAGGGCGATCTCGACGCGCTTGTTGGTCGGGATGTTGACGCCCGCGATACGTGCCACAAATAATCTCCTGCTCCACAGGGGGCTTTGGGCAAACCCCCCATCTCGGCGCTGTGCGTCGCGGGCGCACCAAAGGCGGCTCGTGACAAGGTTTCCGGTAAATCGGAAAGCGGGTTGCTATCGGCGGCTCAGGCCGTTGTCAAGGGCTGGTCCGCGGCTTTTTGAACTCGGGTGACCGGGATGGCTTCGCGCACTGCCAACGCCGACGATCTGCTAGCCAAGTATCGCGGCAATCGCGGCGTGAACCTCGTCCATTGACGCCATGCCATCGACCCGGCTGACCATGCCGCGTGCGTCATAATAGGGTAGGATCGGGGCGGTTTTGGCCCGATATTCGGCCATCCTGGTCCGCACCGTCTCGGCATTGTCATCCGGGCGGCGTTTGAACTCATGGCCATGACAAAGGTCGCATGTGTCGGCAACCCTCGGCAGTTTGTAGCGGTCGTGATAGCCCTCGCCGCATTTGCCGCAGGTGAAACGACCAACGATGCGGTCAATCAGCGCAGCCTCGTCAACATCAAGCTCGACGACATGGTCGAGCTTGAAGTGGCGAGCCGCCAGCAGGCTGTCCAGTGCTTCGGCCTGCCCCTGGGTGCGGGGATAGCCGTCAAAAATAAACCCCGGATGATCCGCAGCCACATACAGCCGGTCATCGATCAGCGCGTTGACGATATCATCAGAGACCAGCGCCCCGGACTCCATCACCGCCTTCGCCCGCAGACCGACTTCGGTGCCCGACTTGATCGCGGCCCGCAGCATGTCACCGGTTGAGAGTTGAACCATCCCGCGATCAGCAGTCAGCCGCTGCGCCTGGGTTCCCTTTCCCGCACCCGGAGGCCCGAGCAGAATGATGATTTTCAACGACGCCCCCCGCGCAGCTTCGATTTCTTGATCAGCCCCTCATATTGATGCGCAATGAGGTGGCTCTGGATTTGGCTGACCGTATCCATCGTGACATTGACGACAATCAGCAGCGAAGTCCCGCCAAAATAGAAGGGTACCTTGAGCTGGGCGATCAGAAACTCCGGCAGCAGGCAGATCAACACCAGATAGCCTGCACCAATCACCGTAATCCGCGTCAGCACATAGTCGAGATACTCCGCCGTCCGTGTGCCGGGCCGGATACCGGGGATGAAGCCGCCTTGCTTCTTGAGGTTCTCCGCCGTCTCCTCGGGATTGAACACCACAGCGGTGTAGAAAAACGCGAAAAAGACGATGCCGGACGCGTACAGCATCATGTAGAGCGGCGCGCCGTGCTGCAGAAGCGTCGTCACGGTAATCAGCCAGTCAGGCCCCTGCCCCTGCCCGGCAAATTGCGCGACGGTCAGCGGCATCAGCAGCAGCGACGATGCGAAAATCGGCGCGATCACACCTGACGTGTTGAGCTTCAGCGGCAGGTGGCTGCTCTCGCCCTGCGAAACGCGGTTGCCAACCTGCCGTTTGGGATGTTGGATCAATATTCGCCGCTGCGCCCGCTCCATGAAGCAGATTGCCCCGATGACCGCAAAGGCGACAATGACCACAAGGATGATAAAAACTGGTGACATCGCGCCGGTCCGGCCTTGCTCGAAGAGGCCGCCAATGGCTTGCGGCAAGCGCGCCACGATCCCGGCCATGATGATCAGCGAAATGCCGTTGCCGATGCCGCGACTGGTGATCTGCTCCCCAAGCCACATCAGGAACAGCGTCCCACCGACCAATGTGATCACAGTGGTAAGGCGGAAGAACATGCCAGGGTCGATAACCGCGCCGACGCCCTGCCCTGCACCCCAGCCTTCAAGGCCGACGGCAATGCCATAGCCCTGGATCGCGGTCAGCAGCACGGTGCCGTACCGCGTATATTGGTTCAGCTTTTTGCGCCCGCTCTCGCCTTCCTTCTTCAGCGCCATCAGCGAGGGCACCAGACTGGTCATCAGCTGGATGATGATCGAGCTGGTGATATAGGGCATGATATTGAGCGCAACGATCGACATGCGCTGAAGCGCACCGCCAGAGAACATGTTGACGAAATCGAGCACACCACCCTGGGTCTGGCTGAACAGGGCCTGCAAGGCGTTCGGGTCGATGCCAGGCAACGGGACAAAGGTCACCAGCCGATAGACGATCAGTGCGCCAACCGTGAACCACAGGCGCTTCTTGAGCTCTGTCGCCTTGGAGAAGTTTGCGAAGCTGATGTTCGCTGCAAGCTGTTCGGCAGCTGATGCCATATTCGATCCTACCCACTCAGCCCGCAAACAAGGGCACGATGGCTAGATAGGCATGCATGCCGCTCTACGCCATGCCGAAACGCATCGGCCCGCACGAACAAGGTTCGCGCGGGCCGAAACATCTTTCTACTTGGCCGCTGCTGCCTTGGCAGCCGCAGCCTTGGCCTCGCGCACCACGGCGCGGAGAGCCTTGGCGGCCTCCTTGTCGAGCGGCGCAGGCTTTGGCGCCGGCAGTTCAACCGTTCCGCCAGCCTTCTCGACTGCCGCGACGGCGGTCTTCGAAGCGCCGGCAACCTTCAGCGTCAGCTTGGCCGTCAGCTCGCCCTTGGCAAGCAGGCGGACACCGTCCTTGGCTTTGGCGATAATCCCGGCCGCAACCAGCGCGGTCACATCAATGAGCGCCTTTGCGTCGAGCTTCTTCTCATCGACCGCATGCTGGAGCGTTCCGAGGTTCACCACGGAATAATCCTTGCGGAAGATGTTGTTGAAGCCGCGCTTTGGCAGCCGCATGTGCAGCGGCATCTGCCCGCCTTCAAACCCGGCAATCGCCACGCCTGAACGGCTCTTTTGGCCCTTCTGGCCGCGTCCGCAGGTCTTGCCCTTGCCGGAGCCGATACCACGGCCAACCCGCATCCGGCGCTTGTGAGCGCCTTCGTTATCGCGGATGTCATTAAGCTTCATTGTCGTACTCGCTTTCGCTTGTTTCGCACGGGGTCCAGACGCTTACGCGCCTTCGACCTTGAGCATGTGTTGCACCTTGCGGATCATCCCGCGCACCGAAGGGGTATCCTCCAGTTCACGCGTTTTGTGCATTTTGTTCAGGCCCAACCCAATCAGCGTTGCACGCTGGTCTGGCTGGCGGCGGATCGGGGATCCGGTCTGCGTGACTTTGATCGTTGCCATTGCTCTATCCTCAGACAGCGAGTTCGGCTTCGGC
>JAYVLC010000054.1:0-9762 GCA_043759675.1 Sphingosinicellaceae bacterium | reverse complement strand
GCCAATTCAATCGTTTGTTACTGCCTTCACATCACTGCGGTTGATCCGGTGTCACAAGATGTGTTGATCGAGCGATTCATCTCCGAGGAGCGCCGGGAGCCGCCCGATATCGACGTCGATTTCGAGCATGAACGGCGCGAAGAAGTGATGCAATATATCTACCGGCGCTATGGCCGCGATCGCGCTGCAATCGTCGCGACGGTGATTCATTATCGCCCTCGCTCGGCGATGCGGGATGTCGGGAAAGCGCTCGGCCTGACCGAGGATGTCACGGCACGGCTGGCCGGGACAATCTGGGGCTCGTTCGGGAGCCGCATCGAGGATCGGCATGTCGGGGCCGCCGGGTTGAGGCTTGCGGACCCGCGGCTTGGGCTCGCCATTGAACTGGCGCGCGAACTGCTGGGCTTTCCGCGCCACCTGTCGCAGCATGTTGGCGGCTTCGTGCTGACGCAGCGCCCGCTGCTCGACACGGTCCCGATTGGCAATGCCGCCATGGCGGACCGGACCTTCATTGAATGGGACAAGGACGATATCGACACGCTTGGCATCATGAAGGTCGATGTACTGGCACTCGGGATGCTGACCGCGCTGCGGAAGGGCTTCGATCTGATCCGGGCGCACTACGGCGTCAGCCGCGAACTTCACACCATCCCCAAGGAACGCCAGCATGTTTATCGCATGTTGCAGCGCGCCGATTCAGTGGGTGTGTTTCAGGTTGAAAGTCGGGCGCAGATGGCGATGCTGCCCCGGCTGCGGCCGCGCGAATTCTATGATCTTGTCGTGCAGGTCGCCATTGTTCGCCCCGGTCCGATCCAGGGCAAGATGGTGCATCCTTATCTCAGTCGCCGCACCGAACGCCGCGACAAGGAGGCCCGCGGCGAAAGCTTCGATATTGATTACCCTGCCCCCGCTCCCGAACATGGGGCACCCGATGAACTACGCAAAGTGCTGCACAAAACGCTTGGTGTGCCGCTGTTTCAGGAACAGGCCATGCGGATCGCAATGGAGGCCGCTAAATTCACTGGGGACGAGGCCAATGGCCTCCGCCGCGCCATGGCAACCTTCCGCCATCTGGGCACGATTGGTGATTATGAGGAGAAGATGGTTGGCCGGATGGTTACGCGTGGCTATCCGCGTGAATTTGCGGAAAACTGCTTCAACCAGATCAAGGGATTCGGCGAATATGGCTTCCCTGAAAGCCATGCGGCGTCTTTTGCGCACCTTGTGTATGTCTCATCCTGGATGAAATGCGTGTTCCCCGAAGTGTTCGTTGCTGCCTTGCTCAACAGTCAGCCGATGGGGTTTTATGCCCCGGCCCAGCTTGTCCGTGATGCCCGCGAACATGGCCTTGACGTCCGACATCCCGATGTGAATGCCAGCGCGTGGGATTGCACGCTTGAGCCGCAGCCACAGCGGCGGCGGCGGGCGTTGCGGCTCGGGCTGCGGATGATCGGTGGCTTTCGCGAGAGCTGGGCCGCGCTGATCACCGAGGCGCTGCGTTCCGGGCCGCTCACCTCGATCGATGATCTTCGCCGCGCCGGCCTGCCCGCCCGTGCGCTTGAATTGCTGGTAACAGCGGACGCGACCCGGTCGCTGGCCCTATCGCGTCGGCCGGGGCTGTGGGCCGCCACTGGCCTGCCTGCTGCCGCACCGCTGCCGCTGTTCGAGGCGGTCGGGCTCGCTGAAAGCGATGGCACGCCACCCAAAGCCTTGCCATGCTTATCTCCCAGCGAGGAAGTGATCGGTGATTACCAGTCGATCCGCTTATCGCTGAAGGGCCACCCCATGCAATTTCTGCGCGCCAGACTTGCCGCAGTTGGTGCTGTGTCTGCCACCCGACTTGCCCTCGCTTCGGCGCGCCGGAGCGCCAGCGTTGGCGGCGTCGTCCTTGTCCGTCAGCGGCCCGGAACTGCCAAGGGCGTCGTGTTCCTTACCCTCGAGGATGAAACCGGCGTCGCCAACATCGTAATCTGGTCTGATGTATTCGAAAAATTCCGTGCGCAGATCATGGGGGGCCGCCTGTTGCTGATCCGGGGTATTGTGCAGCGCGCTGACGGCGTCACCCATCTGGTCGCGGCTGCGGTCGAGGACTGGACTGACGCGCTCAGCGACCTAGTCGGCGATGCTCCCGGCAGCGATATCCATCCGCCGCGACCAAGACACCCCCGCTCCGTCCGAGTCGTCCCGGTTTCGAGGGATTTTCATTGAAAGGCGGTCTTGACCGCGATCAATGATCCGTGCCCGGGGCACCCGTTACAACGCCCGCTGTCGCCGCCGCCGACAGGCTCGCCAGCGCCAGATTGACCAGTGGCGCATCGTCAAACGTCATGTCGGTTTCGCCAGTCCGGACAATGACCAGTCTTGCTGATGGAATGATATACACCCGCTGCCCGCCAAATCCGTCCATGAACACCACGTCATTTGCAAGATAGGGGGCGGTGTGGGTCGCGGTGATCCCCGCTTCAGGACTATAGGCGCGAGCGGTGCCGTTCGGGTTTCCGCGCCAGATCAGGAAGCCATAATTCGGGTTGGTTGAGGACGCCGCCGTCATCTGCGCAATCCAGTCTGTCGGCACGACCTGCCGGTCGCCCACCCGACCTTTGTCGAGGATCAGCTGTCCCAGCCGGGCCCAATCCTGCAGCCCGGCCTGTAGTCCGGCGTAAAAGCGCGGCGCGCCATGTTCGCTTTCAGCCCAGAGCGTTGCCGGCGCATTGCCAACGCCGCACCACAGTGTCCGGGACAGATAGCTGGCATAGGTTTCGCCGTTGTGGGCCTTGGCAATCGCGCGCCGCATGACGGCCCCGACGATTTGCGGGTCGCCATTTTTGTAGCGGAATTCGGTTCCGGGTGCTCTGTCTGCTGCCGCTGAAATTGCGGTCGCTTCAACGTGATCCGAGAGCAGTAGCTTCATCGCGGCCCAGTCGCCCTTTGCCATGGCCGGATTGTGGAGGCCGCTCGCCATAGTCAGCAGGTTGCGCAGCGTGATCGACTGGCGTTCGTCGGCGGACCATTCGGTGACGGTTTTGCCAAGGGGACTGTCGATCGACGCGATAGCGCCTTCGCCTACCAGAACGCCTGTCATCAGCCCGGTGACCGATTTGTTCATGGAGAATGTCTGGGTCGGCAGCACCCCCGTCACGCCAGCAGCGTAGCGCTCGTAAACGATCTGGCCGTCGTGCAGCACGATCAGGCCAAGGCCCTTATGCTTGTCTGAAAACGCCTGCATCCGGGCAAAGGCGTCAGGCGATATCGATGTATCTGCGGTTGCCGTTGCAAGCGCCCGGACCCCGCATCCCTTTATGGACTGTTGCGCATAAAGATGGTCGGTATCGACATTTCGCTTACCCACCGCAGTCGCCATGTTGCGGGCCATCGTCCAATTGAACGCGGCAAAGCCGGTGATCGCCACGACCAGCAGTCCGGTTCCCCAGCCGAGTGATTTCAGAATCAGCCGGAGTGCGCGCGCCATAGCCAAGTCCTCCAAAAGACTGACGTTACAAATACCGCATCTGGATCGAAATCGCGGCGTTCCCGTTTATCCGCACCTCGGCCTTGCCAAAGCTCGGGATGCCGCCGGGATTGTTCGAAACGCCGACGCCCTCCTTGGGCATTCCGATGAAATTGGTCTTCAGCTTGCCGTCCCCGTCTTCGTCATGCTGGACGCTGATGGCATAGCTGCCGGGTGCGACATTCGGGAAGGTCACCTTCACGCTCGAACCGGTAATCGCGGCCTTGAGTTTGATGGCGGTCGGACTTTTCTGGCAGGTCGGGAAACCTGATTTTTCATTCCAGAGGCAGGCAATCAGTGCGCCCCGGGTGTTCTTCAGGCCGGTGACCGTCACGTCGAGCGAGCCAGCGGACGCCGCAAGCAACAGCGGTGCTCCGGCAATGGCGAATAGTCTACGCATTGGGTGTCTCCTTCAGTCCGCGCAGGATGGTGTTCGGCAGCAGTGAATTGTCCCACTCGCCCGGCATCCCGGCCTTGGGTTTCGGGGTTGGCCCAAAACGCAGCACGACGAGCTTCTTCGAGGGCACAATCCACATCGCCTGATTGCCGCTGCCGTCCCACAGGAATAGATCATCGGCGAGATAGGGTTCCGAATGCAGGGTGCCGATCGGCTGTGACCGGGCCGGGAAGAAACGGACGCGCTTCTGGTAGGGCTGCCCCAGCCACATGTGCAGGCCCCATTTCGGGTTGGCGGGCGACGGCTTGAGCGTCTCCGCGATCCAGCCTTCGGGCAGGATGCGCTTGCCCTCCCACATGCCGTCATTCGCCATCAGGACGCCAAGCCGGATGAAACTTTCGGCCGGCAACATCATGCAGCAGCCCGAATGCGCGAGACCTCCGGGCCGGTTGATAAAGACTGTGCCGCCCTGTGCGCCGATCGGCTGAATCAGCGACGTGCCAACATAATCCGCATAACGCTGGCCGGTCGCCCGTTCGATAACCAGCGCGAGCAGGTCGGAGGTGATCATCGAATAATCATATTCGCTGCCGGGTTTGTATTGATATTCGGTCTCGTCGATCAGCAGCCGCTCGTGATGCTCGCCCAGATATTCCCGCATGGTCTGCGACCAGGGTGCAAAGCTGTTGTAGGAGAAGCGCGAGATACCGCTGGAGTTTTGCAGGAACTCCCGGATGGTCGATTTGGCCTTCGGCGTGTTCTTCCATTCGGTGATAAAGTCCGACACCGGTTGATCGACCGACTTGATATGCCCCTCTGCAATCGCGCGCCCAACGACAAGGCCGACGATCATCTTGGCCATCGACTTCGATGCGATCAGGCGCGTGCGGTCGAACCCTTGATAGTAGCTGGCGCGTTGGATCTTACCGCCTTGCCAGACGACAAACCCATAGCTGTCCTTCGATTTCGCATAGGCGTCGGCCTTGTCGATCGCTGCGGGCGTGACACTGCGTTGAGCGTCGGTCGCCACCGGCAGCGGCTGGTCAATGGCCCCCGGCACCTTGTCGACAGGGTCATACCATTCGGCTTGCTGTGACTGCCCCCGTGCCTGACTGACCGCCATTCCGAAATAGCGGTCCAGATAGGTTTTGTTGAGCAGATACCCAATTAACGTCGCAGCGATGAACGCCAGCAGCGTGATGCCCGACCAGCGCAATATCTTCCGGATCATCGATTTCTCCGCCGCACACCAATCGCAAGTATCAAGGCAACGACCATGATCAATGCCCCTGCCGTGAACGGCGCGCCTTGCCCGAAATTCTGATATACGCTGCCCGAAACACCGGGCCCGATCACCCGACCCAGGCTCGACGCGCCTTGGGTCAGGCCATTCACGAGTCCGCGGTCACTATCATCTGATTCTGCGGCCACAAGAGTCTGGTAGGCAGGGTTAAACAGCCCGACCGCACCTGCCGTCGTTCCAAGCGTGACCAAAAGCATGGTCGAACCGGTCGCTATGCCCATCGTTCCAAGACCGACGGCATATACCAGGACGCCCGCCACCAGCACGGTGCCGCCCCCGAACCGGCGATTGAGCGGTGCGGCAAATCCACCCTGAAGGGTTGCTGCGATAATTCCGACCAGGCCGAACGCCAGCCCGACGTCGCGCGGGCCCCATGCAAAGCGGTCGCGCGCGAAGAAGGCAAATGTGGTCTCCATCATCGCCGCAGAACCGATCACCAACAGCGTTAGTGCCATCAAGGCCCAGATGACGGGCTTTTCCTTCAGCACCGCCGATGTCCTGGGTGGCGCTGACGCAGCGCGCACGGCAGCACGACGATCCGCAGTCAGGCTTTCCGGGAGCTTCCACCAGACCGCTGCCGCCGCCACCGCGGTGATGGCGGCACCGACAAGGCAGACTTGCGCAAAGTCCTCCAAATTGGGCGTGTCCCCGGCGATCAGGCCGCCGATTGCCGGTCCGAAGATGAAGCCCAGCCCGAAGGCCGCCCCGATCATGCCCATCGCCTTTGGCCGGCTTCCCTCGTCGGTCATGTCACCGACATAGGCGAACGCCGCTGCGATATTGCCGGCCATCAGTCCCCCGAACAAGCGGGCCAGCCCAAGCATCCAGATGTCATGCGACAGCGCCATGACAAGATAGGACAGCAGCGATCCGACGAGGCTGCCAATCAAGACCGGACGCCGACCGATCCGGTCGGAGACCTTGCCCCACATCGGCGCGCCGACCAGCTGACCCAGCGAATAGGCAGCCATCGCCAATGTCGTGGCCGCAGGTGAGGCGCCGACCATCGACCCGAAGAACGGAAACACTGGCAGGATTACCCCGAAACCGACGAGGTTGATGAATACGACGAGAAACAGGACGCCGAGCCTGCCGCCTGACGGCGCAACGCTCGCCGTCATTCTGCCACCGCTGCGATCAGCGGGGCTGCCTTCAGGACATAGTTGCGGCCATTGCTCTCCCGCCGCCCAGGGCTTGGTATCACCACTGCGCGACGCCCATCGATCATGTTGCGTAGCTGTTCGACATCGAGCGCCCAACCTTTGTGCAACAACTCTCGGCGCTTGGAGCGGAAGGCATTCATCAGCCCGTCCGATTTGACCGAGAGCTCCTCGCGCAGGTCAATCGGCACCAGTTCGGGGCAGATTTCCTCGACGATCACTGTGTCCTGTTCGAAGATTTTCAGTGTCCGCTTGCGGCTGTCGCCGTCGAACATCTTCTGGCGGAAAAAGGTGCGCGCCATGATCCAGCGGGTGATCGTAGTATTTTCATCCACCGGTGTGTTGACGTCAAAAATCACCATTCGCCACGTCTGGGTCAGCCAGACATCCAGCCGCATTGTCGCGCCTGACACATGATAGCTTGGCTGCGCCTGAACCGGCGTGCGCTCCCGGCGGACAAATTTCCAGACGCCGCGCGGCAACGGCGGAATATAGGTGACCTTGGCGCGCGCCGACCATTCATCCTGCTCCATATCGAAATCGTGGATGACGGCGCGGTCGCGGTCACCAAAGCTCGGGTGAACGAACGGCGCATGGGCGAAGTCGAGGCCGTTTTCGACGACCCGCACATAGTCGGCCTTCCACAGCCACTCGCCGCGGATGCAGCGAAAGTTGGCGGCGTCGTCATATTCGGGGAAATCCGGCAGGGGCGGCCGCTCGGCTTCGGGCAGATCACCGAGGAACACCCAGACCCAGTCGTACTTCTCCACGACCGGATAAGAATCAACACGGGCGCGGGACGGGATCTTGGTCTCGTCGGGAAGCGACGGGATTTTGGTGACCCGCCCGTCGCCATTATACTGCCAGCCGTGATAGGGGCATTCGACACAGCCCTTTTCCACCCGCCCTGCCCCGAGCGAGGCACCGCGATGGATACAGACGTCGGACAGGCATTTGATCGCGCCCGCCGCATCCCGGAACAACACAAAGTCGAACCCGAGCAGTTTCACGCGCTTCGGCTTGTCGGTGATGTTCGCAACGTCTTCCGCGACATACCATTGATTGATAATCATATTTCGACTCTCATGATTTGGCTCAGCCTCGGACTTCCGCAAGACCGGTCAGACATTTGGCAAGGCCGAGGTCTTTCACGGCAAGGGTCTCGCCAGTGACGATATCCACCGTGGCTACTCGGCCCCCAAAGAAATCCAGTGCCCAGAACTGGCTGCTGTTCCGGACGATCGGCACGGCCCAGCCCCGGCCTTCTGGCAGACCATAGGTCCGGCTCGTCTCGCCTCCGGGCAAAACCCGTCGCACTGCGGTGCCGCAGGCCACCAGCAAAGTGCCGTCGGCAAGACACGCGATACCAAAGACCAGCGGCGGCGGATCGGTCCGGGTAAAAACTGCGCCAAGACGCCGGTTCCCGACAAGATCATGGGCGTAGACATGCGCGCCGGTCTCGCTGGAATGGTACAGCATCTGGCCGTCGGGCGAGAGCGCCATGTGCGTCACGCCGAGAAATCCGCCCATGCCGCCATTGGTCTCGGTGGCGTATTCCGCGCGCACTCGACCGTCTGCGTCGATCCGGTAGACGTGGCCCTTGCCGGAAAAGCCTGGAATCTCGCCGACCATATGCTCGCCGACCAGATACTCGCCGTCGGGAAGGGCAATCATCGATCCCAGGCGCAAAGCCGGCAGCGCCCCGAACATCGGCGACGGCTGCCCGTCACGACCAACGGAAATATGCGCCTGAGCTTGTGGGTCTAGGGCGTGCAGCGTGCCAGTGGCATCGATGATCAGTGACGAGATCAAGCCCTTGTGGCCAGTTTCCAGCGTCCCCTTCAGCGCCCAGTTCCGGTCATACTGCAGGATTTTGCCCATACCGGTTGGAAACCGGGCGGCCTCATCAAGGTCCGACCCGGTCACGAAAATGTCGCCCGGCGCGAAGGCTTGCAGCCCGATCATTCCGGCATCCTTTTCGGCCAGTTCCTGAGATATGTTGAGGGGAAGCGCCATTGCTGTGCGTAATCGCCTGCCGTCAGCCGCTGCCACAGGCCACTGAACGGCAGCATCCGCACCAAAACATCATCGCGCAGCTTCACATGGTGCCAGAGCGCCGCGGCAACATGCCCGACCACTGCGAGTACCAGCAGCCAGGCCCCCGCCAGATGCAGCGGCCGCAGCCGCTCGATCAACTGGATGTTGGCAGGGGCGAGCTCCGACAGATTGAACATGTTGAAAAAGCGGATTCCGCTCGGCGACGACGCGGCCATCCAGATCCCGAGCATCGCCTGCCACAGGATCACTGCATAAAGCAGGACATGTCCGATACGGGCCCCATGCTTGGCCCAGGATGGTGACGCGTCCGGTGTGGCAGGCGGCGGGTCAACAGCGCGCCATCCTAGCCGGATCAACGTCAGCATCAGGACGATCAACCCGATCGACGCATGAACCGGAATGGCATCCGCACGATCGGCTGGCGCAACAAATGAGAACCCGATGGCAGTCGGGATGATTGCCAACATCAAGGCTACAACGAGCCAGTGCAGCCACTTTGCACCCGTTGAAAATTGCCGGGTGCGCAGCCGAGGCTTCACGATCCGGCTCCGTTGTCACTGACCGAGCGGTCAATTTTATTGCAACGATCGGGGTCGGCGAGCACCAGAACCCGCTCGAACATGCTCAGCACCATTTGCCACGAGGTTTCTGCCGACAGATCAAAACCGAAGAATTTGGGCTGATGATGCGCGCGCATGCCAAGATAGGTCGCCGCCGCATAAGCAACGGTGTTCAGCGACAGCATATCCGGGTGTGAAAGCCGGGGGTCGGACGTCAGAACGCGTTCAAAATCGCGGCGGATGAGCTGCCGGATGTGGTCAACAGCCTCCTTGACGTCGGTATCCTTCATGAATTCGCCGGTCAGCAGTTCGCAGAGGCCGGGGTTGCTGCGCAGACTATCTGCGTAGCGGCGGTTGACGATGCGCAGCTTCTCCGCCGGTTCGCGGGCGAGGAACTCCTCCATCGGCTCGTCGATGATCTCTTCAAGCGGCTTCCAGACGGACCGGCCCTTAACCCAAGCTTCGGCAACTCCCCCAAGCCCACCGAAATAGTCGTAGATCTGTTTTTTGCCGACCCCTGCCTCCTTGACGAGGGCGTTGACGCCGATTCCTGCCACGCCGCTGCGTCCCAGCAAACGCTCGAACGCATCAATGATGGCGTTTTCGGTTGCCTGGCGCTTGGCGCGCTGCACCGGACGCCGTGGGGCGACTTCGGGCGATGCTTCAACGATCTGCAATGCTGGCTTCACGAGAATCGAATTCCCTCTTGACCGGAGACCGGTGTTCGCACAATATATTGACTGATCGGTCCCCTTTCAAGGGAAAATCGGGACCAG
>JAYVLC010000053.1:0-7491 GCA_043759675.1 Sphingosinicellaceae bacterium | reverse complement strand
GACGGGATTGTCGAGGCCGCCGTTGGCACCCAGTCGAACGGTCAGGGCCATGAGACGGTCTATGCCCAGGTGCTCGCTGAACGGCTGGGTGTACCAATGGAGCAGGTCCGTATCGTGCAGGGTGACAGCCTGCGGCTTGACCAGGGCAATGGCACAGGTGGTTCACGTTCGATGGCATGGGGCGGTGGCGCCGTGCTGACCGCCGCCGAGCAGATGATTGAACGCGGCAAGGAATTGGCCAAACCTACGCTTGAGGCCGATGATATCGATTACGCCGAAGGCGTGTTCCGGGCGCGCGCCACCAATCGCACCGCATCGATAGCCGAACTCGCGGCCAAATTCCCGGGTCAGCTCGATGGTCGCGCCCGCTATGCCCCCGAAACACCGCGGCCGACCTATCCGAACGGCTGCCATGTAGCGGAGGTCGAAGTCGATTCTGAGACTGGCCTCACCAAAGTCACACATTACAGCCTCGTCGATGACTTCGGCACGATCGTGAACCCGATGCTGCTGCAAGGGCAGGTCCATGGCGGCGTTGCCCAGGGGCTTGGGCAGGCGCTGCTCGAAAATATTGTTTATGGTGAGGGCGCCCAACTGCTCACCGGCTCCTTCATGGATTATGGCGTCCCGCGCGCAGACGACATGCCCTGGGTCCAATTCGACACGCTCGGGACAGTTTCGCCAACCAACCCGCTTGGTGCCAAGGGTTGTGGTGAGGCCGGCACGATTGGGTCAATGCCGTCAATCATCAACGCGATCATCGACGCGCTGGACGGAACGAACGTCGAAATGCCTGCCACCCCCGAAACTGTTTGGCGGGCGGCCCAAGTGATGAAAATGCGGCAGGCAGCGGAGTAAAATTCATGAAATATCGGTTGCTTACTGCGTTCGCCGCTTTCGCACTTACCGGCGCAGCGCCGGCCCCGGTCGCCGACCTCGTGCGATCCGTTGATATCCCGTTCGAGCAGTTCACGTTGGCCAACGGCCTGCGCGTCGTCGTGCATACCGACCGCAAGGCCCCGGTCGTCGCCGTCAATGTCTGGTACTATGTTGGCTCTAAGGATGAGCCTGCGGGCAAGACCGGCTTTGCCCATCTGTTCGAGCATCTGATGTTCAACGGGTCGGAAAATAACCCCGGCGAGTTTTTCACGCCGCTGGAAAATGTCGGCGCAACCGATTCAAACGGGACCACGGCATCGGACCGGACCAATTATTTCGAGACTGTCCCGACGCCTGCGTTTGAATTGGCGCTGTTCCTCGAATCCGACCGTATGGGCCACCTGCTCGGCGCGGTAACCCAGAAGGTGCTCGATAATCAGCGGGGTGTCGTCCAGAACGAAAAGCGCCAGGGCGACAATGAACCCTTTGGCTTAACCGATGATGCCATTCGCGAGGGCCTGTTCCCGAAAAGCCACCCATATTATCACTCGACCATCGGCTCAATGGCCGACCTCGATGGTGCCAGCTTAGCGGACGTGAAGGCTTGGTTTCAGGCCAACTATGGGCCGAACAATGCCGTCCTGGTGCTCGCTGGTGATATTGATGCCGCTAAGGCGCGGCCACTCGTTGAAAAATATTTCGGCGCAATTCAACGGGGTCCGGAACCGATCAAGGGCGTCGCCCCGCTCCCGGTTCGCACCGAAACGACGCGCGCAACCATGCAGGATGCAATCGCCACCACACGGCTGATCCGAACCTATCTTGTCCCGGGCCGGTTCGACCCGGCAACGCCCTTGCTGGATGTCGCGGCTGCGATTCTTGGAAGCGGCGGCTCATCCCGACTCTACAATGACCTTGTCCGCGAAAAGCAGCTGGCAGTGGGCGTAGGGGTCGGCATCAGCGCCGAACTCCTGGCGAGTCAGTTCACAATCAGTGCCGACGTCAAACCGGGTGTTGATCCCGCAGTTGTCGAGGCGCGCATCGATGCGGTGGTTGCGCAGTTCCTGACCGACGGACCGACAATCGATGAAGTGAGCCGGGTCGCAACGCGCGAAGTTGGTGGCCGAATCCGTGGCCTCGAAGACGTCGGCGGATTCAGCGGCAAGGCCGGAACACTTGCCGAAGGCCTCATCTATACCGGCGACCCGGGCTTCTACCGCACCGAAATGGGCCGATACGCGTCAGCAACTCCCGCAACTGTCTTGGCAGCAGCACGGCAGTGGATCGCGCGGGGCGACTACCGACTGACCGTGGTGCCAGGTCAGCGTCCGCCAAATGCCGAAATACCGCGCGCCGCCACCGTAGCCGAGGCGGTCGCGCCAACGGTGCCACCTGCCATGCCGACCCGAATAGCCCCCGCTGTCGCAGGTTTTCCTGAACTTGATTTCCCCAAGGTCGAGCGGACTAGGTTGGCAAACGGCATGCAGGTTACTCTCGCGCGCCGGACAACCGTGCCGGTGGTCAGGATGATATTGTCCTTTGACGCCGGCAATGCCGCCGACCCCAAGGCAAAACTTGGCACGCAGGGGCTGGTGCTGGCGCTGATCGACGAAGGGACCGCCTCTCGGAGTGCGACGCAGATCGTCGAGGAGGGCGAGCGGATCGGCGCAAGTATCGGGGCGTCGGCAGGAATTGACCGGACCCGCCTCTCGCTGAATGCCCTGAAGCCCAATTTGGCAGCTGCCCTCGATCTGTTTGCCGATGTTATCCGCAATCCGATCTTTGCCGATGCCGAGCTCAAGCGGGTTCGGGCCCAGACGCTCAACCGGATCGCCGCCGAACAGAAACAGCCACAGGGTCTGGCCTTTCGCGAACTGCCTCCCCTGCTCTACGGAACGACCCACCCTTACGGCATTCCGTTCACCGGCACTGGTACGGCAGCCGGGGTCACTGCTGTGACACGCGACGACCTTGTCGCATTCCAACAAGCGTGGCTCCGGCCGGACAATGGCGCACTGTTCGTGGTCGGTGACGTATCAATGGCGGAACTGAAGCCGCTGCTCGAGGCCAGTCTTGGCGGCTGGCGCGCAGCGGCGGCACCAAAAGGAACCAAGACGTTCACGACCGTACAGCCGCCCGTCAGCCGTATCATCCTGATTGACCGCCCAGGCTCACCCCAATCACTGATCCTCGCCGGAGCGCCACTCTCGGTAAAGGGGACTGACGACCCTGTGGCTTTGAGTGTCGCCAACGATATTCTCGGCGGCAATTTTACCTCGCGGCTGAACGCAGACCTTCGCGAAGACAAGGGCTGGGCCTATGGGGTCAGCAGTTCCGCCAATCTCGTCCGGGAACAAATGCCGTTCCTGCTGTCCGCACCGGTTCAGACCGACAAGACCGGCCCGTCAATCGCCGCGATGATCGCTGATATGCGTGAATTCCGTACGACGAAACCTCCAACCGCCGAGGAGCTGATGCGGACCGTAAACAACAGCGTTCGATCCCTGCCGGGAGCCTTTGAAAGCGGCGCCGAGGTGCTCGGCTCGATCGAACGCAACTTCATCTTCGGCCGCCCGGACACCTATCAGACCTCCCTCCCGGCGCGCTACCGGGCGCTGACATTGGCGGACTTGAAGGCAGCGACCGATGCCTCGCTGGATCCGGCCAAGCTGCTTTGGATCGTCATCGGCGATCGCGCGCAAGTTGAGCCGCAACTGAAGTCTCTCGGGCTGCCCCTGGAGATCAGGCGATAAGCACCACTTGCGCAGGGGATCGGGGCCGCGGCAATGCTGGCGCGCTTGGGGCGTGGAGGCTAAAGACGTTGGATGTTTGAATCCGCAGATCTGTCCCACCTGCCCAAGGCCGAACTCTACGCCGAACTCAACAGCCAGCTGCGCGGGCTGATTGCCGATGAACCGGACAGCGTGGCGAACCTCGCAAACGCAGCGGCGCTCATCTTCCACGGGCTGCCGAATCTCAACTGGGCCGGTTTCTACCTGATGCGCGGTGGGGAATTGGTGGTAGGCCCCTTTCAGGGCCGCCCGGCCTGTGTTCGAATCGAGGTTGGTCGGGGTGTTTGCGGGGCAGCGGCAGCCGAGGCCAAAACCCTGATTGTTGCTGATGTAGAGGCATTTCCCGGCCATATTCCGTGTGATGCCGCCTCCCGATCAGAACTTGTTGTACCGTTCATCGTGGATGGGCGGGTTGTCGCTGTGCTCGACCTCGACTCGCCGCAACTGGCGCGTTTCGATGCCCAGGATGCCGCAGGCTGCGAACATCTGGTTGCGACGCTTGTCGCAGCACGCGTCGTCTAAACCAGCTCGCCCTTCAGCAATTTGGGACGATCACCAGTCTCCCCGCGCGCCTCCGCCATGAACCGGCGCTTGAGTGGCGCGGCACGCTCAACCGCAGCCAATCCCAAGCGGCGAACCAGTGCCATCGGGCGGCCGGGCATCGCAAACAGCCGGTTGAGTCCATCAGTCGCGACTGACACCATCGCGTTATCGAGCCGACGCCATGTCTGATACCGATCAAGGACCGCTGACGATCCAAGGTCAACACCGATGCGCGCTGCCTCGACCAAAACTTCGGTCAACGCTGCAACATCGCGCAGCCCCATATTCAAACCCTGACCAGCGATCGGATGGATCCCGTGCGCCGCATCACCAACAAGCACGAGCCGACTGTCAACATAGCGTTCGGCATGGTGAAACCCGAGCGGATAGGACGCGGCTGGCGCAACCATCTGAATCGTCCCAAGAAAACCGCCCATCCTGGACTCGATTTCGGCAGCGAGCGCACGCGGCGGGAGTTCGAGAGTCGCAGCCGCATCGCCCTGCGCGACGGTCCAGACAATCGCGGACCGGTGCCGCCCGCCCGCGTCGTCTGGCATGGGGAGAATCGCAAATGGCCCGGTCGGATAGAAAAGTTCGAACGCCACGCTGTCATGCGGTTCAGCATGGGCAATGGTCGTAACGATGGCCGTCTGATCATAGCGCCAATTGGCGATCGGGATGCCCGCGTCAGTGCGCAGCTTCGACCGGCGGCCGTCAGCTGCCACAATGACCGGTGCTGTCAGAATACGGCCATTATCGAGCGCGACCGTGACCCCGGTATCGCTGCGATCGATTCGGACAGCGCGGGCCGGGGCATGGATCGCAATGCCTGCAGCAACGCTTGCCTTATCCAGCATCACCGCGCGCAGCTGACGATTCTCAAACATATAGCCGAGCGGCCCGCCGCCGCTATCGACGCTGTCAAAATGCAGATGGAGGGGCGACAGGCCGTCAGTGACCCGGATCGCCCGGATCGCACAACCGTCCCCCAGCGCCTCGGCAAGGCCAATCGCCTCAAACATCCGGGCTGATGCGCTGGCGATCGCCGACGCCCGGCCGTCAAATGCCGGTAGCAGCGTCGAACTCAAGTCGACGGCGTCGATGACTTGACTGGTCAAGCCATGGGCGTGAAGCGCCAATGCCAGCGTCATTCCGACCATTCCGCCGCCGACAATAATGACGTCTGCCCTATCCATCGGTCTCCTATAGCTACGCTCGACGCTGGACCCAAGTGAGCCTATTTTTCATGCATGTTTCTCGATGGCCTGTTATTTTGGCAATTTGCGCCGCGTCTTTGATCGGATTCCCCTTTGATAGCGAGTTGGCACGGATTCTGAATAGGCCAGATCAGGTGCCTTCGGGCTCCTGTGCTCGCTCGGGACCACATGGTCCATTCCTTGCGGCCGGTGGCTATGCCACTGGCCGCTTTTTTGTTCACCACCTTGACCGTCGGCCTTCAGCGCCAGCATGGTGCAGTTAGGTGACAGGGGGCAGGTACCATGACGCGTGAAGGTGTGAAGCAGCCGCGTTCGCTGTTGCCGCCAGCGTGGGCCGCATGGTGGACGCGCACGGCGCGGGTTGCCGGTGGCTCAATCGTTGTCGTGTTTGCGCTGGCGATGCTGCTCGCCCTGTTGAGCCATGACCCTGCCGATCCATCGCTGAACAGCGCAACCTCCCGCGCACCCGCCAATTTGATCGGGCGTCCTGGAGCGTGGTTTGCCGATCTCGTTCTGCAAATACTGGGATTTGCCGGGATCGCGTTGCTTCCGCTTGCTGCCGCGTTGGGCGTTCGCATCATGCGCGGACAGACCTTGGCAGCATGGCGGCGCTACGTGTCGGCAACCGTTGCGGGAGCGCTGGCTACTGCGCTCACCCTCGGGGTTGCGGCTCAGGCAAGCTGGCTCGTCTCGCCTGACGCGGGCGGCGTGCTTGGGCTGCTGGGTGGCAGCGCGATTGCCGCGACGCTGGCGCGAATCCCGCTCGACCTCCCGAACTATGTCCTGCCGGGTGCGGCAGCGATTTTTGGCATCGGCGGCGCAGCAACGTTGTTGGCTTGGGGCCTCGGCGTTGATCGGGATGACTGGCTGCGGCTTCTGGGTCGGGTTGAGGGGCCAGATGATGCAGATGCAGCGGTCGCCCGCAGTGCTGGGACCGGGCGGGCGGCCCGAGTAGTCGCCAGCGATGCCGCCGAAACCGCAGCCGCTCCGCGCGCCCGCATCCTCGGCCGCATTGCAGCAGCGACGCCGTCAAAGCGCGGCGCACGGGAGAGACAGACCTCTCTCGACCTCGGCGACGCCTATAAACTGCCACCACTTTCCTTGTTGCAGCCGGTCCCCAAACCCACTGGGCCAAAGATCGACGCCGCCAGTCTTGAGCAGAATGCGCGCCTGCTCGAAAGTGTGCTGGAAGACTTCGGCGTCAAAGGCGAGATCGTCGAAGTGCGGCCCGGCCCGGTCGTCACGATGTACGAGCTTGAGCCGGCAGCCGGTATCAAAGCCAGCCGGGTCATCGGGCTCGCCGACGACATCGCACGCTCCATGTCGGCGCTTTCGGCAAGAGTTGCCGTCGTGCCCGGACGCAACGTCATCGGCATCGAACTTCCAAACGTGCGCCGTGAAATGGTTGTCCTGACCGAAATGCTATCCTCTTCGGCGTTTGAAGATCAATCTTCGGCGCTACCGCTGGTGCTCGGCAAGAACATCGCCGGCGACCCGGTCATCGTCGACCTCGCGCCGATGCCGCATCTGCTGATTGCAGGCACGACCGGCTCCGGCAAATCGGTCGGCTTGAACTGCATGATCCTATCCCTGCTGTACAGGCTAACGCCCGACCAGTGCCGCCTGATCATGATCGACCCGAAAATGCTGGAGCTGTCAGTCTATGATGGCATTCCGCACCTGCTCGCGCCTGTCGTGACCGAACCGCAAAAGGCCATCCGTGCGCTGAAGTGGGCTGTCGAGCAAATGGAAGACCGATACCGGATGATGGCGGGCATCAATGTCCGGTCGCTCGCGGGATTCAACCAAAAGGTCCGGGAAGCCAAAGCGAAAAGCCAGCCGTTCACCCGGCGCGTACACACCGGCTATGATCCCGAAACCGGCCAGCCGATTTACGAAACCGAGACACTGGAGTTTGAACCGCTGCCGCTTGTCGTGGTTGTCGTCGACGAACTTGCGGATCTGATGATGACTGCAGGGAAGGAGGTTGAGTTCCTTATCCAGCGTCTCGCCCAAAAGGCCCGGGCGGCCGGAATCCACCTGATCATGGCAACGCAGCG